>JAEYWQ010000330.1 GCA_023428885.1 Bacillota bacterium | reverse complement strand
GTCCAGCGGTAACTCCTCCACCATAGATTATGGTCCGATAATTCTGTAACTTAAGCTGACTTATCTTATCTGCACTTACCGCCTCACAAGCAAGCTCCTTGGCAATCCACTCTGCATACTGTTTCGTAAAACCTGTTTTAGTCTTATAAATTACGATTGCTTTCATCCTTTAACCCCTCCAAATTATGTTCGAATTGTAATAATGTTTCTATGGTAATCATTATCTTCTCTTTATCAATTCCCTGATAGATTGATTTCATAAATAGATGTTCTCTTTCGTTATACTTTTGTGCTAGCTCTTGACACTTTTCGGTCATTCTTATTCTGGTCTTTCTACGGTCTAGGTCATCGTTATATAGCTGTACATAGCCTTTTTCTTGAAGCTTTACAAGCAGTTGCTTCACATTCTGGTGAGAACTTCCCATCCCCTCAGATAATTCGTTAAGAGTAGGGTTATCTCCTAGCACACCTAACATAACTAGTACAAACCATTGTTTTGATGTGATTTCTTCATAAAAGCTATCCCCGATCACTTGCAGCTTATTCCCAAGTACGAACAACAAGCCAAACATGAGAAACTCATCATCATACTTTTGATATTTTTCTTCTCGTATTTTATCCATCTGGCATACCTCCTATTTTTTAATCCCTTGTATCATTGCATTACGTACTTTTATAAAAATGCATGTTAAGAGCTACTCCAAGTATAAAAAAATGTAATATATTACATTTGTTAGTATGTAGTATATTACATAATTTACGTTTGTCAATATTAATTTGAAACTATTACCATTAGAATTGGATTAAATATTATTACATCCTATACCCTCTAGATCGTATACTGGTTATGAATGATTCCTACCAATTTCCATTCGTTAGCATAGAGTTGATAAACTAATCTTAAACTCTGCCAATCAGCTCCGCCAAAGTTTGGGTCAAATCCCGGAAAATAGTATTCAACAACAATAGCATTCTCATAGACTTCAAATTGATTCTCAACCATATTTCCACTACTTAACACCTCATTATACCCAATATCTTCTGCGTATAAAAAACCAGCAGAATATATGAATTCCTCGTAATATTGCCTTGGAGTTAATGAAATTTCAAAACCGCTACCATCATAATTCCCCCACAGATACTTTGATTGATTTTCAAAGAATTTCCTAATATCATCTTGGGAAAAGACCACATCCTTCTCTAGTGAAACATTGGTATATGGAGTAAAACGTACGCCTTTTTCAGGATGTACGTAGTCCGCCAAGGTTTTATAATCTTCTTCACTAATAGCTGTTAGCACCTTTTCTGTGATACCACTAATTGTTGCTTCAGCCACCTCTGGTTTAATAATACCTTCTTCATTCACCTCATAGACAGGCTCCATAACAGTAATATCCGTTGGCCTTATTTGGGTAGCTTCTGTTGGACTCATCGGGGTAGCTTCAATTGGACTAACTTGGGACATATCTGTTGGACTAAGCTCATTTGCTTTTTCATCTACAATTTCTTTGGCACTTGAATCAATGTTCTGCTCTATATTTTCCTTAGCTGAGTCTTTGCTACACGCTGTTACTGTGATGCTTAAGGTGGCCATTGCAACTAAAAGTATTAATCTTTTATTAAATATTCTCCTCATGTTCTCCTCCTTTCTACTCTGCTTTTTACTCTGTTTTCTACTCTGCTTTTTACTCTGTTTTTACATATCTGCTTTGTAAAAATAAGCAGATCTATCTTATGTAGTATACACCATTCTTATTTTTACCTATACATGATTCCAATGTCAAGATGAAATGGCATTGAACTATTTATAAAAATTGGTATAATATGTTTATAGTTATTAACACAACTAGCTAATTTCAAGAAGAAAGGACGATAAACCTATGAAAGAACAACAGAAATTCTACATTTGTAACCATTGTGGTAACATTATCGGTCTCATTAACAATGCAGGGGTACCTCTGGTATGCTGCGGCGAAAAAATGGTGGAACTTGTACCTAACACTACCGATGCAGCAGTTGAGAAACATGTTCCAGTAGTCAAAGTGGAAGGCAACTTAGTTACGGTTGAGATTGGCTCAGTTCCTCATCCAATGACACAAGAACATCTTATTAACTGGGTATATATTAAAACCAAACAAGGTGGACAGAGAAAGAACCTAGCAGCAGGTGATAGCCCATACCTCGAATTCGCGCTTACACAAGGGGATGAACTAGAAAGCGTTTATGCTTATTGTAATCTTCATGGACTTTGGATGACAGAAGTATAGATTTACATAATGATAAAGGGACGGGGTGCTGACACCCCGTCCTTCTGCTATCCTATCATATTCTTATTCTCTTCTGTACAGCAGTTATGGCAGGGCCTAGTGCAACTGACATTAACACTGTTACGACCCCTACGGTACTACCTAAAAGAAAACCTATTGTAGCTGCTGATACATCCCAAATGATGCGGAATACTCGAAAGGACACCTTACTTTGAGAATTCGATATGATGAATGAAAGTGCATCATAAGGTGCTGTCCCTAAATCCACTGCCATATAAACGGCGGCAGCAAAGATAAAAACGGCCAATGCTGGAAATAGTATAGTAACACGAACCCACATAGAAGCAAAAGCATCCTGTGGTAATACCTGGTTCCAAACCCAAGAAAAAAAGTCTAGACTATAACCGACTAAAATCATATTCGCGAAGGTTCCTATCCCAATCTTCGTGTAATCAAAACGAAGGACAAAAAGTAATAATATAAAATTAAAGATTACCTGCCAGTTTCCTAATGACAGGTTTAGTTTATCAGAAATACCGAGATTCATACTCGTACAAGGATCAGTACCCATATTTACTCTCACAAGCAAGGATAAGGTAAACCCCATGGTGATTACAGCAATCAATACAGCTGCGATTTTTTTGCCTATACGTTCTTTAAAAAATAAGTTCTGGATAATTTCATCTTTTTTGCTCATGCTATCTTCCTATTCTTATCATATGATTTTATTATATGAGTTGGTGTCTTATGTAAATCAAGCTCCCTGTACACCTAAAAATGGTTAGAAGATATATGTAAGTATCTTCTAACCATCTGAAATAACTTGGAAGCAAGATTTATTTGGAATGGTTCAATAAATTAATTACAGTGGCTTTCGGCCGTGACATAGATTCAATCGAATAGCGAATTCCTTGAGTTCCTAGACCAGATGCCTTAACACCAAGGAATGGGAAATGATCAGGTCCTCTTTCTGTTTTATTATTAATCTGTACCGTTCCTACTTCTAATCGATCAGCGATATAAAAAGCATCATTAATGTTCTCAGTAAATACTGCACTTTGAAGTCCGTACTCTGAACTATTAGCGATTTCTATGGCTTCATCTTTATCCTTCACTCTCATAATTGGAAGTACAGGTCCAAATGGCTCTTCCCAGGCTAGGCGCATATCGGTTGTTACATAATCAAATAAGGTTGGTTCAATTAAGTTACCCTTACGGTTTCCTCCTGCTAAAAGTACAGCTCCCTTATTCTTAGCATCCTCTATCAACTCCATGACAAAATCAGCAGCTTTCCCACCAATTAATGGAACAATATCAACATCCCCATCAATTAAAGGATTTCCAACCTTAAGCTTCTTCATCTTTTCCTTGATTTTTTCAACCAAGAGATCTGCTACCTTATCTATTACAAGAATTCTCTTCACTGCAGTGCATCGTTGTCCAGAATACGAATAACCACCTGCTACGATATTCGATGCAGTCAAATCCAAATCTGCATCTTCCAAAACGATAGCAGCATCTTTTCCACCTAATTCCATCAACAGTGGTACCATACTGGTTAGTTTAGAGATTCTAGTTCCGACTTCAGTACTACCGGTAAAATTAATAAAGTTAATTTCAGGATGGCAAGTAACGTAATCACCAATTTCGTTACCTCTTCCTGTGATTGTATTCAGAACACCTGCCGGAACTCCTGCCGCTTCGAATACTCTAGCCAAATAAAGACCACATAAACTGCCCTGAGTCGCTGGTTTCAAAACAATAGAATTACCTGCCATTAATCCTGGAGCTATCTTAGATGCAGCAAGATTGATTGGATAATTAAATGGTGATATCGCAAGTACGACTCCTAAAGGTTCTCTACGGACAATGGAAACCTTATTATTCTTAAACCCTGGGAAACTGTCTCCTGGTATACTCTCACCTGATAGATTCTTAGCTGTATCTGCAGTAAATTTGATGAAGTCTGCGGTTCTAGATACTTCAGACTTAGAACTCTTTAGATCTTTTGCAATCTCCATCATCATGAGCTTTGCTAATTCATCCGTTTTTTCTAGTAAGATATCTGCAGCCTTATAAAGAATTTCAGCTCTCTCATCAATGGTGGTTTGCTTCCACTGTTTCTGAGCTATCTTAGCACTATGAATCACATGATCAACGTCTTCCTTGGTCATGGCTGGTACGCTTCCTATGAGTTCATCGTTAAGAGGAGAATGTATATCAATAAATCTATTATCTTTATTAGAAATCCATTCTCCATTGACTAGATTTTTATATCTATTCTCCTTATCTTTAATTATATCAAACATGTTAGATCCCTCCTTCATTGTTTCTTCGAACGTGATTAATTAACTTCCTTCTATTATACTTCGAATGAATTATAATAACCACTACTATTTTCCTAGCAAGGCATTTTTGATTAATACTATGATACTATCAGCTTTTTTTGATTTATTTATGTGCAAAGTGCTTAATTAATAGCGTATTTTTGCTTTTGGAAAAGTGATTGAAAATGGCTCAACTTTAATCACTGCAAGAGGTTTATATTCAGAAAAATCAGGAAAGAGGTCTGTATTAATTGTAATTTTCTCTAGTTTAGCTAATCGTCCGATTCCACTACCAAAAAACTTGGTATAATAATATCTCTCTTTAAATTTTTGTACTAATGGGAATGGTAAGAGCTTGGTGCTGACTGGAAATTTTAGTTTCTTTGCGCGAAGAGTAAACTCAGCTATCTTTTGCTCGCCACGGGTAACAAGAATTTGCTCTCTTCCCTGTCCCAAAGCTTGAAAAGTAAACTGTGCCTGCTTTTTAGGAATCCCCCAATTTCGCCTTCCATTCACCACACTTTCCATACTGGACACATAGATATGACTGATGGTATTCAACTTTTTCTTCTTGTGTTTAAACTTACCTGGTATGAATAGCAGTTCTCCATATGGCCCAGCGTCCGAGCTGTTATAGTCTACTAACATAACCGCTCCGAAACCACCACTAAACTTATCTTCTAAAAATTCGGGTAACTTCACATTTTGATTGATAAAGTCCCGTTTAAAACGATATAACAGAATATAACCTTTTCCTTCAAGATTCCAAGGTGCTTTCACATACTCCACATTAATTACCATCCTTTCCCCAACACTATCTTCCTAATTTCTTTAGGTAGTTATTTAATTTCCGATTTTCATTTTGTATATAAAAATAAAAGATAAATGGAAATACACGATTCAATAGCATAGTCATACGAAATACTTTGGAAGGATATATATTTTTTTTCTCATTTTTTATGCCCTCAATCATTGACAAAGCTACGCTTTCAACATCCTGAGTTGGCCAAGGTACAGGGCTATTGCCGGCTTTCTTAAAGAAGGAAGTTTTTGTTGCTACCGGAAAGACCACTTGAAAATTCTGTCCCTTCTTCAATTCGCAGCGATATGCATCAGCAAATCCACGAAGTGCTGCCTTTGTTGAACTATATAAAGAATAACCTGGTAAGGATAGAAAACTCATGGCACTAGCGGTACAAATCACGGAATAAGATTTATTCCCATGAAGTTGTTTCATCTTTTCTGCCGCATAGATTACACTATAGACATTTGTTTCGAAAATATCTTTGATATGTATCCAGTCTGGCATATTGATTTTTTCATAGAAAGCAAAGCCTGCATTTGCAACGAAGATATCAATCTTTGATATACTCAAGATAGCATAATCAAACAATCGATCAATCTCCTTAGGAGAAGACACATCACAATCCATTGTAAAAAGCCGTTTTGATTTTATCTTCACTTGGTCCATATGTCTAGAAGCAGCAACTACAGTACATCCGGCATTTAGTAATTGTTTCACAAGTTCAAGACCAATTCCAGATGATGCTCCTGTTACCACTACTTTTTTCCCACGTAAATCCATAATTTGATTCCTCCTTATACGTTATATTTGATTTTCTTTTCTAATTTACCTTAGTAGCAAATCGTTTACGCTTTGCAGATTGATTTATCTATAAATCAATCTTGTCTTGCAGATTTAATAAGACTGGGAGTTTCTCTAGTGAATTTAATAAAAATAGTATATCTTCCTTCGGTATCTGTTTCGTCTGCAAAACTACTGTGTTATAGTTATACTCTTCAATTTCGCTTATTTTATTCTCACCTTCCTTGGTAATGTACAGCTTTACAATGCGTTTATCCAGGGCTGACACATCTCGTTTCACAAGATTTTTCTCGCTTAATCTTGTTAGCATTCGGCTGGCTACGAACTTCTCAATCCTTAATCTAGATGCTATATCAGAAACACATAGACCAGGTTCATGCTTTAAGAGCTGTAGCAGATAAATTTCATCCCAGCCAACTCCAAACATAGCGCTTTCTCTTTTTTCAAATAAGTATACGCATTGAAGAAATTCAAATAAAGCACTGTCAACTTGCCCTTTATCCAGGGTATCATCCATGATTAGCTCCCTTCTGCCTTTTCTTTTGCTCTATTATAACATATTAGTTGCATTTTGCAACTAATATGTGTGCAGTCTGCAACTAGTTTTTTATGTAATATTACTCTAAGATTGACTTATAATAATTTAATCAAAGATGTATTCCCTCTAATCAAAATATAATTTGTTTTTCTTACTCTTGTGTTTTACAATAATAAATGTTAAATTGTAAAATTAATGAAAAACAATAGCTAAAGGGGAAGATTTATGAGGGAGCTTTTATTTCGAAGAAAAGCAAAATTTATTCAATATTTGATCGCAACATTCATGTTTGTGATAGATCATTTTGCTCAAATGGCCGTGTTTGCTATGATACTAGGAGCGATTCAAAAGGCTGATATCAACCACTACAAAACGGTAGTTATTATAACCATCGCATTCACTGTATATTCACCATTAAACTTCTTAATCTCTCGTATGTTAAGAATTCGATATATGAGGGATACCATCTTAGATGTTAGAAAGATGGCATTTGATAAGATCATCAACATGCCCTTTAAAAAATATTCTAAGAAGTCAAAAGAAATATACATTTCTAATCTGATTAATGATGTTAATATCTTTGAGAACAAGTTTTTTATTAATCTTCTCAACTTCTTAATCAATATTGCTATGTTTGTACTCTCCTTAGTTTTCTTGCTATTCCTGGATATTAAACTAGCCATCGCGATGTTCCTTTTTTCTGTGTTCTTATACTTTTTCGCTACTTTCTTTACGAAGAAATCTGTATCCTTAGAACAAGAGATTTCAAATACCAATGAAAGTTTTACTACAGATATGTCCAACACCTTCAATGGACTCGAAATATTGAAATTAAATAATATCGAAGACAAATTTCTCAAGAAAAGTGTACATAGCATTAGCCGATTAGAAAAACGAAAATATGCTGCTAGCGTATTTAACGAAATTCAGCGCAATGTTATTGAAATTTTTGCGTTTGTTGCATCAGTTTCCGTCATTATCTATCTAGGTTATAAGTTTCAAACAGGTATGGGTCTTACGATCGCTGGCTTCATTTTTCAGCTTAGCCAATCCATTAGTCGGTTTTTAATTCAAGCTTTCCCTACTTGGAACCAAATGAAGGCTTCCATCAGTATCTATGAAAAGATAGCAAAAGCAGATTCTGATTCCGAAATCGTGGGTAAAGGGACACTTAAGTTTAACTTCAATGAGAAGATCAAGGTTTCTAATGTGAGCTTTTCTTATGAGGACAAAGAAATATTTAGTAATGCCTCATTTACCATTGAGAAAGGAAAGAAATATCTAATCAAGGGTGTCAGCGGAGCCGGTAAAACTACCTTGATGAATCTGATCGCAATGGTATATGACGATTATTCTGGTAGTATCTTAGTGGACGGCATGGACTATCGAGATATTGAAGAAAAAACCCTTCATGAAAAAGTTGCTTTTATTTATCAGGATGTTTTCTTATTTGAAGATACCATTCGTAATAATATCACCTTATATCGTGATTTACCGGAAGACCAAATTGAGTATGCAGTAAAAGTATGTGGATTAGATGCCATCATTGATGAAAAGAAAGAAGGTATCAATGAGAGATTAACAGAAAACGGTAAGAATTTATCTGGTGGTCAGCGTCAGAGAATCTCAATTGCCCGTGCAATTGCTAAGAATGCTGAGATTTTATTTGTTGATGAAGGAACCTCCAGTTTGAATGAAGAATTAGGTCGAGAAATTGAGAAGGTATTCCTGGAATTAGACAATACCGTAATTGCAATCAGCCATCGATTCTATGAAGGAGTAACCGATCAATATGATTATGTTCTTGAAATAAAGAATGGTGCCGTTCAATGTTTCAAAGCACAGGACTATTTTAACGAGGTGATAACATGCTAAAAAAATATATTCGTGTCATACCTTATCTGCTCTTAGCCTTAATGATAGCGATTTCCTTTTCAGTCTTGAATGGCGTAGTCACTCGTAGAATGATGCTTTTACTCGATCATGCCTTAGCTGGGGAGATGGATCTGGTAAAGCAGAACGCACCAATGCTGCTATTGTTATCTACCCTGTTAGTTCCACTAGGTTTCCTTGTTGCCATGACAAGCAGCTTCTATAAAAGAAAATCCAACACCTTGTTAAAGACATATTATATTACTAAGGTTTTCAGAAAGAATATTGCTGAATTTCAAAAAGAAAACAATGCAAAATACCTTTCAGCCATCACCAATGACTTTAATAACTTAGAACTTAATTTAATTCAAGGTGTTTATACCATCTGCGATGGTATTGCCAAGTTTCTTGTAGGTATCTGGTTGTTAACCACCGTGGACGCAAGAATGATACTGCTCGCAATTGCAATTATCATCTTGAATCTACTCATATCGCTTGTTACCTCCAAACCAACCAATAAGGCAAATAAAGAACGTAGTGATATGTTTGAAGGTTACACCTCTTACATCAAAGAAGTACTCTCTGCCTTTCATATTATTAAAAACTATAACCTACAACATAAGGTAACCCAGGATTATTATGAAAAGAGCGATGCCATTCAACATAAGGGCTATCTGATTGAACGTATGCTTTCCTTTATCTTTTCCTCTCAGAACCTTATCATGAGTATCTCCTTATATGGTATTCTCTGTGGTGTTGGCTATCTTGTTGTCATCGGTTCTGTTACTGTAGGTGGTTTAATGATAGTAGTGGATGGTGTTCAACGTATGATGTGGCCATTAATGGAAATCAGCGAGTACCTTCCAAAGCTGTTTACAACCAAAGCTCTCCTTCAAAAAATAGAAAAAACCCTTACCAATTCAGATGCCTATATAGAGACCGTAGATCTGCCACAGTTTAACAAGGATATCACTTTTGAAGATGTAGAATTCCATTATGAAGATGATGATCAGCTGATCTTATCCGATGTAAATCTATCAATTAAGAAGAATGGTAAATACCTAATTGTTGGTCCGAGTGGTGGTGGAAAATCAACTCTCTTAAAGCTATTTCGTAAATACTTCAATCCGACCAAGGGTTCTATTCTAATAGATGGTCATCCATTAAAGGATGTGAAACGTGATCAGTACTTTAAATTAGTGGCAAACATAGAACAGCAGGTCTTTCTATTTGAAGATACCCTAAGGAATAATATCACCTTATATAAAGAGTATTCTGAAGAAGAAATATTAGCTGCAATCGATGCTTCTGGTTTATCTGATTTTGTTCAACAAAATCCAGAGGGACTGGACTATATGATTTATGACAACGGTAAAAATATCTCCGGTGGCGAACGAAGCAGAGTCGTAATAGCCAGAGCCTTACTGAATAAAGCAAGTATCCTCTTCATGGATGAAGCTTTTGCTTCTCTTGATATGGAACGTGCCCGAGAAATCGAGAAAACCATCTTAGAACTCAAAGATATTACCGTAATTAACGTTAGCCATGTGATCTTTCAGGATACGAAAGAACTCTATGACCGAATAATTACCGTGAAAGGAACCATATATTAAAAAAACGCCTCTCTTCTATAAGTAGGGAGGCGTTTCTAATTTCTTATATATCTTTATGTTTGCTCGTAAGTTTAAGTCTTGCCATAGCTCTATTCATAGCAGCTTTTGTGTTATAATACTCTCTAATACTTTGCTTCTGTCGCAACTGCTCTTCTGCTCGCAGCTTTGCTTCCGAAGCACGGTTAATATCAATTTCTTCTGGTCTTTCAACCGTATCTGCAAGAAGTACCACCCGAGTTGGAGTGATTTCTACAAAACCAGCACTAACTGCGGCATATTGCCATTCGCCATTACTTTTAAATCTCATTTCTCCTGCATTTACGTAGGTTACCATTGCTTCATGATTTGCAAGAATTCCATGTTCGCCGTCGATTCCTGGAAAGACTAGAACTTCGCAATCTCCTTTATAAAAAGGTCGATCACTTGCAATAATTTCTAATTGAAATGTCTTAGCCATTTCTCCTCCTATCTAATAACTGTCAAGTTCCTATACAGTTATGTTAGATACTTTCCTTAGTCTCTATGTCCTTCGCTTTCTTGATCACATCTTCCATAGTTCCTACATTCATAAATGCTGCTTCTGGATACTCATCCATCTCACCATTTACAATTGCCTTAAAGCCTTTGATTGTCTCATTGAGTGGTACATATACCCCCTTGATACCAGTAAAGTTCTCTGCAACGTTAAATGGTTGTGATAAGAATTTCTGAATCTTTCTAGCTCGATAAACTGCAATCTTATCATCTTCATCTAACTCTTCCATACCGAGAATAGCAATGATATCCTGTAATTCTTTGTATTTCTGTAATAATTCCTGTACTTTTCTTGCAGTTTCATAATGTTCCTCGCCTACCACATCAGGTTCCAGGATACGAGAGGAAGACTCCAATGGATCAACTGCAGGATAGATACCTTGCTCTACAATCTTTCTGGATAATACGGTAGTAGCATCCAAGTGAGCAAAGGTAATCGCTGGAGCAGGGTCAGTTAAGTCATCGGCTGGTACATATACCGCTTGAACGGATGTGATAGAACCACTCTTTGTAGATGTAATTCTCTCCTGAAGCTCACCTACTTCGTTGGCAAGAGTTGGCTGATATCCTACTGCAGATGGCATACGTCCAAGCAAGGCAGAAACCTCGGAACCAGCCTGCACAAAACGGAAGATATTATCAATAAATAATAACACATCCTGCTTCTCTTCATCTCTAAAGTATTCAGCCATGGTAAGACCAGTCTGAGCTACTCTCATACGAGCTCCTGGTGGTTCGTTCATCTGACCAAACACTAAGGCTGTCTTTTCAATAACTCCAGATTCTTTCATTTCATTCCATAAGTCATTACCCTCTCTGGAACGTTCTCCAACTCCAGTGAAGATGGAGTATCCACCGTGCTCTGTTGCCACATTGGTGATTAATTCTTGGATTAATACAGTTTTACCAACGCCAGCACCACCAAATAATCCAATCTTACCTCCTTTTGCATAAGGAGCTAATAAGTCAATAACTTTAATTCCTGTTTCCAAAATCTCAACAACAGGTCTTTGATCTTCAAATGTAGGTGGTTTTCTATGAATCTTCCATTGAGCCTCACCAACCACCTGTTCCTGATCGTCAATGTTCTCTCCCAGAACATTGAACATTCTTCCTAATGTTTGCTTTCCAACTGGTACTGTGATACAAGAACCTGTAGCAATGACCTCTGTGCCCTTTACCAATCCGTCACTGGAAGCTAACATAATACAACGAACAATATTATTACCTAGGTGGCTAGCTACTTCCATTACTAAACGTCTCTGGTCTAATTTCACTTCAAGGGCATCTTTTACCATAGGAAGTTTTCCACCATCAAATTCTACATCCACAACTGGACCTAAAACCTGAACAATTCTACCTTTTTCCATATTATAAGTGATTCTAAGCACTAAGTGTATAGAAATCTCCTTTCATCAGTTCTCTAAGCTTCTGGCACCGCTCACTATTTCAGTAATTTCTTGTGTGATTGCTGACTGCCTCGCTCGATTATATAAAAGATTCAATTCTTTAAGCATTTCTTTTGCACTTGTTGTAGCTGCATCCATTGCCATCATTCTGGCATTCAACTCACTTGAAAATGATTCAACCAAAGCTCCATAGATCAGACCTTCTAAGTAGTTCGGAACAAGATATTCCATAACTTTTTCTGGTGACGGTTCAAATTTGATATGATGATACCCTGCTTTTCTTCGCTCAAACTTTTTACGTTCCAAGGGAAGAATCTGTGTGAATACCACTTCTGATTTTACAGCTGTAATCATCTTCGAATAGACAATATAGATATCATCTAGTTCACCCTCTAAGAATAAATCAATCAAGGTCTGAGATATCATTTCGGCTCGGTATAAACTCGGATTTTGAGCAGAATATAAAAACTCTGCATCTACTTTAATACCATGTCTCATAAAGTACTGTCTACCAACTTGACCTACCACATACAAGTAATTATTATCACTCTTTGCCATTTCCTCTTCTGCTCGCTTAATTACCTTGTGATTATATGAACCAGCTAATCCTTTGTCTGCAGTGATAACAAGAAAACCCTTTTTCCTTTGCTCTTGAGGGATTTCTTCCCTACGTCTAAAGAAGGCCTGACTGATATGAGGGGCACGCAGTAATATGTCATAAATGGTAGCTTGAAGAGCTTCAAAATAAGGTACCGTTGCTGCTAGGCTCTTTCTTGTCTTCTTTAACTTAGAAGATGAGATCAGATACATAGCATTCGTAATTTTCATGATATCTTGTATGCTTTTAATTCTAGAACGAATTTCTCTAATATTACTCATGAACTCACCTACTTTTTAAGTTCTTTTGCTGCTTGAATGATTCTTGTTTCTAGATCCTCAGTTAATACTTTCTTTTCTTCAATCTCATTTACGATATCTACATGTTTACCCTTAAAATGCGCGATTAAATCATTACGAAAACTCTTTACCTCTTTCACGGATATGCCGGCAAAGATATCATGATTTGCAGCACATAGCAATATAACTTCTTCATGTAGAGAAAGAGGTTTTGATAATGGTTGTTTTAGTAATTCAACGAGACAAGCTCCTTTATCTAATAAAGCTTTTGTAGATTTATCAAGTTCTGAGCTAAACTGCGTAAACACTTCCATTTCTCTATACTGTGCCAAATCAATACGAAGGCTACCGGAAGCTTTCTTCATAGCTTTCGTTTGAGCAGCTCCACCAACTCTGGATACACTTAAACCAACATTGATCGCTGGTCGGACACCTGCGAAGAATAGCTCACTCTCAAGGAAGATCTGACCGTCTGTAATCGAGATTACATTCGTAGGAATATAAGCAGAAACATCACCTGCTAAGGTCTCAATAATAGGTAGGGCCGTAATCGAACCACCACCATGTGCATCATCCAAACGACAAGAACGTTCTAATAATCTGGAATGTAAGTAGAAAACGTCACCAGGGTATGCTTCACGACCTGGAGATCTCTTTAACAATAGAGACATGGTTCTGTATGCAACTGCATGCTTTGACAAATCATCATAAACAATCAGTACATCTTTTCCTTGGTTCATAAAATACTCAGCCATAGCAGTTCCAGAGTATGGAGCTATATATTGAATTGGAGCCAAATCACTTGCTGTTGCAGAAAGCACGATACTATAATCCATAGCACCATTTTTTTCTAATGTAGATACAATTTTGGATACTGTTGAAGCTTTTTGACCAATCGCAACATAGATACAGATCATATTCTGACCTTTTTGATTAATAATCGTATCAATTGCAATCGAAGTCTTACCTGTTTGGCGGTCACCAATAATCAACTCACGTTGTCCACGTCCAATTGGAAACATGGCATCGATTGAAAGAATACCTGTCTGTAATGGTACATTAACGGATTTACGATGGCATACACCTGCTGCTTCATTCTCAATCGGATAAAATTCTTTCGCATCAATTGGGCCCTTACCATCAATCGGATTACCTAAAGCATCTACGACTCTGCCTAAAAACTCGTCAGAAACTGGCACACCAGCTCTCTTCTTCGTACGTCTTACCTTGGATCCATCTGTTAATCCAGCATCAGAACCTAATAAAACCACACCAATTGTTTTCATTTCAAGACTCTGAACAATACCACGTACTCCAGTTTCAAATTCAACCAGCTCTCCATACATTGCCTGGTCAAGTCCATAAACGGTAGCTATACCATCACCTATACTTGTAATTGTACCTACCTCATTTACAAGTGTCTTTATATCATAATCTTCGATCTCACTTTTTAACACAGATATAATATCATTTTGATTTACTTTACTCAAATCTTTCACCTCCCGACAAGAGTCTTGTTAAGCTCTTTCAAGCAAGCTCTTATGCTTCGATCATATTCGGTATTACCTATGGTTAAGCAAAAGCCGCCAATTAATGATGGGTCTTCAATTAATTCAAACTCTACTCCTGCCTTGTTATATTTTTTGCATATCATATCTTTCATTTGTTCAAGTTCTTCCGCTTCAAACTTTGTTACAAATGATAACTTTGCTTTTACTATATCTTTACTAGCTAAAAAAACAGTCTCATACTCTTCTAAGATTTCATCCACTAAGTCAATGCATTTTTCTACACACAATACTTTAATAAAATTTCTCATCTGGACATCAAAAAGCTTGTCGACTACAGCTTCTTTCTCATGCTTTTGAATCGCAGGATTATTGAGCGCTTGTTTTAGAATATCATTTTCCTTAATTAGGAGAAGGGCTTCTTTAACCTTTCCTTCTGGGATTCCTAGAGAAAGTAGTATTTTCGCATAACTGCTTGCGCGTAATGACATCATTTGGCAGCACCTACCTCTTTGATGAAGTCGCCAATCATCTGTTTATTGCTATTAGCATCCACATTCTTTTGAATAATCTTAGTGGTCGCAAGAATTGCAATGGATGCTATTTCTTCCTGAGCACTTTGAAGTTGTTTTTGTCTCTCTAATGCGATTGCTTTATTCGCCTCTGCCTTAATTCTTGCAGTTTCTTCTTCTAATTCTTTCATCTTTTGATTATATTCAAGCTCTGCTTGATCTCTTGCTGCCTTAATAATCTTGTTAGCCTCCATATCAGCATGATCTAAATGAGCCATGTATTCGCTCTGTAGCGCTTCTGCTTCTTGGACTTTAGCTTTTGCGTTATCTAAGGAATCAGCAATCATCTGTGATCGTTTATCCATCATTGCATTAACAGGACCAAACAGGAACTTTTTAAAGAATAAAAACAAAACAATTACATTAACGATTGTCCATATAATGTTCCAATCTAATTTAAGTAACAATTGTATTACCTCCTGTTTCTATTTCAAGAAAAGAATAATTAAAACAGCAATAACGAAACCATAGATTGCTGTTGCCTCTGCTAAAGCACATCCTAATAATAATGACTTACTAATATCTCCTTGAGCTTCTGGGTTTCTTGCGATTGCCTCAACTGCTTTCCCTGTTGCATGACAAATTCCCAATCCTGCTCCAATACCGGCCAATACTGCGACTGCAGCTCCAATTGCTATCATTGACATAAGAATTTCTCCTTTATCTATTTTAAGAATAAAATAATTAATACTGCTATAACAAAACCGTAAATTGCTGTTGCCTCTGCTAAGGCACATCCTAATAATAATGATTTACTAATATCTCCCTGTGCTTCTGGTTGTCTTGCAATTGCATCTACTGCTTTCCCTGTTGCATGACAGATTCCTAAGCCTGCTCCGATACCCGTTAAAACTGCGATTGCTGCTCCAATTGCTATCATTGTCATAATGTGACCTCCAAAATACTATTTTAAGAATAAAATGATTAAAACAGCGATAACGAAACCATAGATTGCTGTTGCTTCTGCTAAGGCACAACCTAATAATAATGATTTACTAATATCACCTTGAGCTTCTGGGTTTCTTGCGATAGCTTCTACTGCCTTCCCAGTTGCATGACAAATTCCCAAACCCGCTCCAATACCTGTTAAAACTGCAATTGCAGCTCCGATTGCTATCATTGACATATCAAATC
>JAEYWQ010000295.1 GCA_023428885.1 Bacillota bacterium | reverse complement strand
AATTTGCTCTTTTATAATCTTTCTGAGTATAGGCTATAGAGATAAATCTTGCTGCCATGCTATTTAAAGCAGTCACAATCAGTTGCGCATAAACAACGAAATTATTAGCCAATGACACAAAACCACTTGCTTCAACCCCAACGTGCTTTACAATATATCGTGTAACCCAAAAACTAACGAATAAATTGGTTGCAAACAGCATAATGCTGCAGACAACGTTTATTATCATTCTTCTGTTTGACCTCATTTTCACCTCATCCATGGACTGCTTCTGTCTACTTAGTATCAGTACGTGCTTTTAGAACTCTTTTCACTCTATTTTTGTATCTTCGTGCAAATGTATAGAGTGGATGGTATCCTAATCTATTAATATCGATATTATAGAACCACTTCAACTTAGGTTGTAGCTCTAAAAGTGTATAATTTTTTCTCATTGCTGATTGAATCGGTTCATAACGTAATTCTCCAAACATTGGATTACTGCACCTCTTCATCAACTTAACAATATGGTTAAATTCTTTATCCGAGTAATCGAAACCATACTTTCTCGGATCCTCTTTTTCTGCGATAATTCCTAGTATTGTCCTCCAACACTTTTCACAGAGGCAGCAATTCTTTCCTCCTTGCGATTGCCAACACACACGAAGGGGTATTTTAATTCCACACTTTTTAGAAAACTCAGTTATGTTATGAATCTTATCCTGACGATTGAATTCATATCCATCATGAACTACTTGCGATTCACAAAAACGAAGATTATTATCAATGGTTGGATCCGAAGCACAAGGAATCAAGCCTTTTTCTTTAATTGTGAATGATGAAGCTATATAAACTACGGATTTGCCCATCGAATAGGTAATTGGTGCCGCATGGCTGATAAGTCCAATTCCATGTTGAAACCCATGCCACCATCCACCACTGTCATCCTCCCTGGTCATTGCAGAAAGTTTATCTTCATCAAGGAAGCACCGGAGCGAAGATTTTATTGTAATATAATCCACTTGAAATTCTTCTGCCACTTGATGCAATTGTTTCTGAACATTTTCCCAGCCTTTGATATCCCCAATTGCAATATCAGCCCCCCATAATGTTATTAATGTTGGTTTTTCTTCTGCATGAATAGTTAATGTATTAAAGGCATCAACACCTCCACTAAAAAACGATACAACTCCTCCCACTTTATTTTTTTTATTATCCTCGACTTTATTAACTGATAATTTACCACCAAATTGCATCTTTGGATACATATCGATATACCCTTGTTTAAATTCCTTCACACTGTTAAAAAAGTCTTTATCGCAAGAGTTAACTTCGATTTCCGCATCATAGATCCAAGAGACAGGAAGTATATTGCATAGCAAAGGTATTACCGCTACACTTTCTGGTACACTAGATATATCGCAACTATATTCAATATAGAACATTTGCTTTTTCTTAAAAACTTCCACCCAATCACCTTTTATGTGGTACTGATAAACTATACGATTTTTCGATACTTGTGGTGGCTCAATATAGATCTTGCTCTTCATTGATCATATTCTCCTTCATGACCTTGTTACTTTTTAAAGTCCAACTGCATCCCTTTATAGATATCATATATTGTACATACATCCTCACTTTTTAGATTCAAAAGCATGTTTCTCTTTTCTCTACCACCTTTGCTAAACAAACCATGCCCAGCTCTAACTACCCATGCTACTATTATCATGAAAGGGAATTTTTTAAGCCATGAGTATTCATTCTCCATATAGGATAATGGAGGGAAGTAATACCATCTTTTTGCGTAGGTCTTATAATTTTTACTACTATTATGATTCTGTTTTGCAAATTGTCCCCAAACACCATTCTCACCTTTTCCATAAATTCCACAGTCTAGCATATATCCAAACAACGCCTTGGAATAGGGATCTGGTATCTGACCACCAAGCCATACTTGAGAAAGTATATGAATTCGCTTTTCAAATACAGTCAGACCACACTTTTGTAATTCATCCCTTATGATTGATTCATCCCAGGTTGACTCATAAATATGACGATACCAATAAACATCGAGCACATTACGAATTCCGCACCCAGTCTCATAAAAATGCTTCGCCATATGTGCAATTAGGTATACATAAAAGTCTTCCTTCCCAAATTGCATGGTATATCTTTTCCCGTCTTTTGCTACAATCTTTTTTTTACTTTGAAAATATTCGTACTGATTTTTATCAACATTCTTATCGTATAACGCATTATGTACTTCAAGGACTAAGCATGGAGCCTTCACATAGATATCATGATGTTTGACAGACTTTAATAAAGTAAATCCCATTTCTAATACTACTTTTTTCACACGTTCTAGATTATCATCATAAATCATTACATCGATATCACTCATTTCTCTCATCTCTGGTGCTGGGAATAGTTGCTTTAACACAGACCCTTTTAAAACCAAATGGTAAATTTCCCTTTCTTCAAAATTCTCCTCTATCTCCCGTAAGCAGCATATCTGTGCAAACGTATTGAGAGTACTCTTTAAAACAAACGGTCTGATTCTAGACTTTTCTTCATCTGTAAGATCCGTCTTTAGTAATGCTCCAAGGATCAAATAGTCCATGTGACTTTTATGTGCAATTTGTATTAATTCCTCCAGTAAAATACCTTCCGGAATATTACCTGGCTTCTTATACTCTAATTGTGCATGTATCAATTCACTCAGATATTGCATCATCCTTAACATTACTGCTACCTCCCAAACTTAATACTTCTTTCGTATACAGTAATATATATTTATCCCTTTCTTCAAAAAAAGCTTTAATTTTCTCAACTTCCCTCAAATAGTTGTCTCCAAGATTTCCGGTAAATCGTTTATAACTCATTTCAACCATCCTCTTCATTTTTGTAGATATCTCAGATAGATAGTTTTCTACTCGCTCAATGGTAAAAACATTCTCAGCCATACTGTTCATTGTTGAATAAAGTTGATTTTTAAACTCCTCGTTCCTCAATAATGATTGAAAGAATAAATCCTCAGTCACTCCAATATGCAAATAAGAATTAATACTGCTGGTTGAAAGTGCTCCTGTAGCTCCATTATCCATACAATTATCTATTTTAGGTAACAAAAAACGCCATCTACCATCCTGATATCCTGAACCCTCTTCTGTTATGGTTCTCCACATTACTAGTTGGTTTTGACCGTATTCTGAGTTTGACAAATACATGTTTGCACAAAAATAATCAAGATAATTTTGCACATCCATATGCGCATTTACCCAAGTATAATTTTTCTCATCTTTTAGATCATTATTTACAATATAAGAATACAACTCATCATACTCATTTTGATAACTCCAGTTGTTGGACACCTTGCCATCCCTGGCAATTAATACATCCTTTTCATCCACTCCATAATGCTTATTCACATAAGCTTCATCAAATTCAGCCTTTAGCATATAACCGCCCCAGTACTCACCATTTACAAAGACAACACACGGGCTAATGTCTGGTGTTCCAACTGTTGTCGTATCAAGTAGTTTTTGAGCAAGATATTCTCTTATCTTATATGTATTATCTCTCTTATTCGTTTGTACAATTAGTTTATTACTAACATCATTATAATAATTTGATAAACTTGATCCTGCAAAGGCTCCTCCATTGGCTGTTAACATTAAACTTTTTTGCGGTAGAGTAACATTAATATCTTTTATTATATTGATAGACATCAGGCCTTCATAAGTTTTATCCTTCTGAGGTTCGAAATACTCCACATATACTTCTTTCTTCCAATCATTAAGATAATTGGCGGAAGCCCCACCATCTTCACCTCTTGCTAAAGCATCTTCATGACTTCTTCCCAATACATAGATTCCAGTAAAATAATCAAAAAGATTCTCTGGTGAAGTTACAATTGATAGAATGGGCATATCTTTTATATCACTTGCTTTACTTATCCCAACAAAGTAAGATTGGGTTTTTATCTCACTACTTTTTCCTGTAGGATCTACTGCTATTGCTCTTACAACCATACCCATGGTAATACTCGATGGTTTATATGAATAGGGATAATCAATTCCCTCAGCTATGGCATAGTGCATATTTGAACCGCTCTTGTTTTCAATTAAAATTGATCCATTATAAAGATTAGACTGTTCGGTTGGTTCTGTTCCATCTAGTGTATAATATATCCTGCTATCTTTTTCAGTTGTAATCTCTAATTGGAAACTATCATCATAAAAGCCTCCTGGGACTGAAAACGATAATATATCATCATTAATACGTGTACTCTCACTATTTGTCTTCTCTTTAGAGGCGGTTAGACAATAATAACTAATACCACCGTCTGTACCACATCCATAGCTCTCCTCTACATTGAGGCTGGGTATTAACAGATTCTTAAGGAGCTCTCCATTCTCATCATATATTCCAATAACATCGTTTTCTGAAGAACCTAATCGCCCTAAGCCTTCGATACATAAATATTCTCCTACGCCAATCGTATCCGTGTTGAGGAATGTATACTTCTTCACTCCATTCACCGTGATATAACAATTAGCTAAATCAATACTCATGGTTTTTCCTTTATTATAAAACTCTATCCATCCCGCCTGGTTTACCTCATTAATGGTTAAATCCTTTGATGACTGAATAATAGTGTGGTCACCCATAGTCTGGGTACTATCTCCGCTATCAACAAGCTGTTGCTGTTGTTTTCTTGATCTCTCATCCGAATATCTTACTACGAATATCAATGTAGCTAAGGCAATAAGGCTTAATAATATTACAAATG
>JAEYWQ010000285.1 GCA_023428885.1 Bacillota bacterium | reverse complement strand
CCTGTCACTTCAGCTTTAATGAGTGTTAGAGCTTTTTAGTTCTTTACGTGTAATAAGAAAATTAAAGCCTGAGACAATGATACCACCGCCAATGAGGTTACCAACCGCAGCCACGGCTAAATTATAGGCAATATCCATGATAGTAACATCTGCACCGCCAAATAAGCCGGCAAATAAATAATACATATTTGCTACAACGTGCTCAGTACCAGTAAGTACAAAAACTGTAATTGCAAGCCATAAAGAAACGATTTTACTAATTTCATTACGGCAGGTATAAGCAAGACATACACCTGTACATACGATTATATTACAAAGGATGGAGCTGAAAAACAATTGGTCGAATGGCATATGAACTTTATGTAAAGTTTTCTCGATAATCAGTTCCATAACTTTTTCATTAAAGATACCAGATGCATTTGCCAGATATGCAGTTACAATACCACCAACTAAGTTAGAACAAAGAATTGTAACTAAAACTCTTAATATAGAAGTAAGTTTATTTTGACGTGCGTATACAGCAATCAAAGACATGGTACCGCTTGTATATAGTTCGGTCTGCATTAAGATGATTGCAATAATACCAACGGGAAATACTAAGGATCCTAAGAAGGCACCGACACCTGGGTCTGCCGTAGTTGCTACAAGTTTCAGATAACCAATTGCACCGATTGCAATATAGATACCTGCCAGAATACCTTGGAGAACTAGTTTGGATAATGGTTTGTTTACTTTGTCGTCTGCTGAATGTAGAACATATTCTGTCAATGATAGTGGGTCTGATTGATTACTCATAAAAAATCCTTTCTGAATTGCTTACTTATCTAGTGTTTTGTCAAGATGTACAGGCTGTTTTTCAGCCATGGAATATAATATCACATTTACTTTAAATAAAAAAGCTCTATTTTATATTTTCATGAGCTCTTTGCAAGCGGACTGAAATAACCATTTTTAGTAAGTTGAAAAAGCCAATAATGTTCTGTATAATAAAGTAAGAAGCTTTATTATACAGATTGTTGTTAAGTTATAGTTGCAAAACTATAGCTTTTTTCAGGACTATTGATATATAGTCATTTGACAAAGGAAGAAATGAGATGATGAGAAGAAAGGATAAAAAAAGTATTTCCATACGAAATAGTATCGTCATAATATTTATGGTCTCAGTGGTAATTTCTATCATCATAACTGCTTTGACAGTATTTTCTGTTTGGATGTCATTTGTAGACAGAACGACTAAAATTGTTGCCAAAGACATGAATCATATGATTAATCAAGATGTTAGACATTTACTTCAAAGTCCTTATGACATGATGTTATCTGAACTTGATTCCAACTTAGCTCAGATAGCTGAAGAAAAAGAGGGTTATTCTTTTATCGTTGATCAGGATAGCGAGGAGATGATTGCAAATTCTTTTGGTATTGAGAACTATACAATCTTAGAAGATGGTAGTTTGAAAAGAATCAAAGTGAGTGATATTTCCAACAGAGCAATAAAGAAAGGTTATGAGGAATTTAAGAAAAACTTAAAAGACAACTATGTAATAGAAGATAAGGATGATAATTTCTTTGTCACCGTGACCGAGTATAAGGAAGGTGGTTTCAACTGGTATATCATATCCGCTATACCATATCACTTATTCTCGCAAAATATTAAGTACCAAATAGTGATTACTGCGACTATCTTAGCAATAGTCGCGTTGACTTCTATTATATTTCACTTTATGCTTACACGTAGATTAATCCGACCAATTGATAGCTTGATTGCGCTGCAACGGACGAAAGAAGAACTTTATTTGATTTTAGATTCTACAGCAGAGGGGATCTTTGGAATCGATATTGATGGGAATTGCTCCTTTTGCAATAATCGTTGTATTGAATTATTGGGCTATCAGCATCAAAATGAACTGATCGGTAAAAATATACATCCACTGATTCACCATAGCAGATATAATGGTGATAAAATAGGTTGTGACAGTTGTAAGATTATCAATACCTTGCGAACAGGTGAAAGCGCATTTGTGGATAATGAGGTGTTTTGGAAAGCAGACGGTAGTTGCTTTGATGTAGAATACTACTCCTATCCTCAAGTAAAGGATGGAATCTTAAGCGGCGTGGTAGTAACCTTTACGGATTCTACGGAACGTAGAAGAAATGAGGAGCAAATCAGGTATCTAAGCAGTTATGACGCCTTAACTGGATTAATGAATCGAGGTTGTTTTGAAAGAGTGCTGAAGCAATATGACACAAAAGATAACTTACCAATAACGATAATGTTTGCAGATTTGAATGGATTAAAACTTGTAAATGATGTATTTGGCCATAGCTCTGGTGACCTGCTAATTAAAAAAGCAGCAGAGGCTTTAAAAAAGACTTGTCGTAGTGAGGATATCTTAGCCCGTGTGGGAGGAGATGAGTTTATTGTATTATTACCTCGAACTGAGGCAAGAGATGCACAGAAGATCATTGAACGAATAGAAACTGCATTATCTAAGGAAAAAATCAATTGCTTATCCTGTAGTATGGCTATAGGTTTTGATACAAAGGTAAGTTACTATAATGATCTGGAAAAGGTTATGAGCAGTGCTGAAAGTGAAATGTATCATGTTAAGTTAACCATGAAAAAAAGTTTTGGTAATGATACTATTCATACCATTATGGACTCCCTGGAGCAAAGAAGTGAACAAGTGAGAATTCATTCTGAGAATATTGCAAGACTATGTGAGCAGATGGGAAGAACAATGCATCTTTCTGATCCAGAGATTAAAAAATTGCATGATGCTGGTTATATGCACGACATTGGTAAAATTGTATTATCAGATGAAGTCTTATCAAAAAAAAATGAATTATCAGAGTATGATAATCAACGGAAACAGCAACACCCGGTTGTAGGATATCGCATCTTGAATTTATTTGATGATACGCTAGATTTAGCAGATGTGGTATATGCTCATCATGAGCGTTTTGATGGAAGCGGATATCCGAAGGGACTCAAAGGTGATGAGATACCATTAATATCTAGGATTATAGCCATAGCAGAATACTATGAACGCTTGATAACAAGAGAGCTGGTTCTAGGTAATCTGGAATGGGAAGATGTATATCAAAAGATCCGCAAAGGAGCTGGCACAAGTTTTGATCCAGAGTTGGTGGAAGACTTTATTCGAATGTTAGAAGAATATGAAGAAAAATAAAGCAAACCATTAAAGGTAATTGTTGCTAGTTGAAAAGACCACCCTAAAATGTTATAATTTAGACATAATATGCTAGAGGAGGTAAGACATGGAAGACAAGACAACAAAGAAGGAATTAAAGGGGACAAGAACGGAAGCTAACTTAATGGCTGCATTTGCTGGTGAATCACAAGCTAGAAATAAATATTCTTACTATGCTTCTAAAGCAAAAAAGGAAGGCTATGTTCAGATCGCGGAATTATTCGAAGAAACTGCTAACAATGAAAAAGAGCATGCTAAAATTTGGTTCAAGCTATTACATGATGGAATCGGATCTACTGCAGAGAATTTATTAGATGCCGCAGAGGGTGAAAACTATGAGTGGACTGATATGTATGCAACTTTTGCTAAGGAAGCAAGAGAAGAGGGATTCGATAAAATAGCTAGATTATTTGAAGGTGTAGCTAAAATTGAAAAAGAGCATGAAGAAAGATATCGTAAGTTATTAGCTAATGTTGAAGGTGGCCTTGTATTCTCAAGGGATGGCGATACTGTATGGCAATGTAGCA
>JAEYWQ010000266.1 GCA_023428885.1 Bacillota bacterium | reverse complement strand
CTGTGATTCCATGCCCTAGGGCACCAAAATATCCATTGGTTGTTATAAAGGTTAATGTTCCAATTCCCTGGGTATCATCTCGAATCCAGCTACCAATTTTATATTCACCTTCTGCGGTTTCCACTGGTTTTACTGAAACATCCACCTGTTGATTGTTACGATTAACAGTGAATGTAATTCGTTTCCCTTCCGATGCTTGTATTAGTTCAATCAGTTGTTCTTTTGAATTAATGTATTGTCCATTCATTTTCAAAATATAATCACCTGTCTTAAGACAGTTTAATGAGGGTTCATAATTTAATCCGTCTTTTGCTTTTACTTCGGCGGTACCCAAAACCAAAACTCCATTAGTATTCAAAGTAATCCCTATTGTTCCACCACATGGGATGACCTCAATGGTATCAATCACATCTAAGGATATTTCTTTCATTGCAAATAAGCCAAATAGCTTTACTACAACTTTGTAAGAACCTGTTTTTTCTGATTGTATTGTAAAAGGTTGACTCAAATCAATATGCAAGGACCCATCTGGCACATTCGATTTATTCACTTGGGATACTGTAATATTCTCACTGCTCTCATCACTTACTATGTCTGCTTTCATTGGAACTGAAAGGTCAAAATCTTGAACTTTTCCTGCAAGTATACGTATCCTTTCAGGAATTAGTGAATTAATTTTATAATAGGAAAACACAATAATACCGACTACTGTTATAATAAACATTAAAATTAACAGTTTCCGATATCTTTTTCTCATGAGATCGGCATTCTTCTGACAATCAACAACTTCTCGCATACTAAACTCCTGCCTTTCTATCCAAGGTAAAAGGATATACTTTAGTAGTATATCCTTTTCATTAGATTTCATTTCGTTAGTTAGTATGCGTATTAAAAAAATTATCAAACTAGGAGATTAAGTCTGTGTTACCATTACTCTTTATGGAAGTTGCAAAGGTTCTCATCTCTTTTGCACTGATGAGTACATTCTCTGTGATTTTCGCTCCACCCAAAATTCTAGCTAATTCATTTATTGCTTCTTCTTCCTTTAATTGACGAATATGTGTTGCTGTTGAAACTTGATCTGTTTCTTTTTCAATAATGAAATGAGTGTCTGCCATGGCCGCAATCTGTGGAAGATGTGTAATACATATAATCTGATGTTCTCTCGCTAAAAGTCCTAATTTTTCTGAAACCTTCTGTGCTGTTCTACCACTGATACCAACATCAATCTCATCAAATATTAAGGTTGAGATATCATCTTTTTTAGCCATAACAGATTTGATTGCTAACATAATTCTTGAAAGCTCACCACCAGAAGCTACCTTAGACAATGGTTTCATTGGTTCACCAGGATTTGTGGATATTATGAACTCCACATCATCAAATCCGTTCGATGAAAAATCAGGATTTCGCTCAAATACAATATCAAATTGAACATCTAAAAAATTCAAATCAATTAATGCTTCTTTTAATTTTCCTGCTAGTAATTTGGCGTGTCTTTGACGGATTAATGATAATTCATTGCATTCCTTTTGTAGTTTTTCTTTATATACTTCTATTTTTTGCTTCAAGCCACTCAAATATTCGTCATAAGCTTCATATTTAAGTTTTTTCTCTTCGCACTTCTTATAATATGAAAGAATCTCAGGAATTGAATTACCATATTTTGTTTTCAAATGATTAATTAAATTAAGCCTTGTTTCTACCAAAGTTAACTCTTCACTTGGATCAGCAGCAGCATCCATATAATCAGCAACTTCACGGTTAAAATCGTTTAACAGACTCTCAATCTCATTCAATTGAGAGGTAAAATTAGATAATTTATCATCATAGAGGCTAATCTTATGTAACTGTTTTAAAGCCCGTCCAATCTGATTGGCTGCACTGCTCTCTTCTTGGGATGTACATTGATAAGTTAAAGATAAATTTTCTGCTATGGTACTTGCATGAGATAAACGCTTATAATCAACTTGCAAGCTTTCATCTTCTCCAGGTTTTAGTTTCGCATCAGCAATCTCTTGCATCTCATATTCTAAAAAAGAAAGTTCACGAATACGCTTGTCCTCATCAATATCTGCATTATCAAATTCTTGCTTTAACTTATGATACTCCTGATACAATCGAAAGATACTGTCCTTATAAACATATGCTTCTTCTTTCGCAAAGCGGTCAATCATATTCAAGTGAACATGCTTGTACAATAAGGATTGGTGTTCATGCTGTCCATGAATATCCAAAAGAAAACCTGCAATCTCTTTTAATATAAGAGCTGTTACATTCTCACCATTGACTTTACAGATGCTTCTTCCATTCTGCATCAGTTTTCTAGATATTAATATCTGGTCGTCTGGTGTATCAATGTCATTCTCTTTCATCACTTTGAATACTTCTTTTCGATCTGTTTGAAAAACCAGTTCGACCAAAGCATATTCCGCATTTTTTCGTATCATATCCTTCGACACTTTTGCACCTAGAGCAAAGTTGATGGAATCAATTAAAATCGATTTACCCGCACCAGTTTCACCAGTCATAATATTCAAATGATCTTGAAAAAAAACTTCAACTTCATCAATAATTGCAAAATTCTTTACATGAAGACTTAACAGCATCGAAAACCCCTCCGTTCTATCAAACATACGTTCTGTTTTTATCTTAGCATAAAACTTTCTAAATTTCAATCTTAATTTATGAACCGTAAAAAGCACCAGTACTCACATTGCTTTCAAAAAAAACTGCGAAGATTTTACCTTCGCAGCTTTTAATTTCATATGTTTTGTACTTTTATTTCATCTGTCTTGTACATTTATTTAATCTTTGTTACTGTTATCTTGCAAGCCAGTCTTCTACCATTGACTACAGCATAAACATAAGTTGTACCAACAGCCTTCGTGGTTACCTTACCATTTCTTACTGTTGCAATTGCTTGATTTTCAACATCCCAGCGAACTTTTAAATTACTTGATCCTGCGCCATCTACTTCAAGATTAATTATGGTATTTGTATACTGTTCTAAGGTTACTTTGGTTTTTGATAATCCTACAACATATACTTTAATGCTTCCTTTTCTTCCCGACTCTGTCATAACCGTTATATTCGCAGTACCAAGTTCTTTTGCTGTCATTTTACCGGTTGACTTGTTAACCTGAACTACTGCATTATTGTCAGAAGTCCATGTCAAGGTATCGGTGGAGTTATTCGGTATGATGGAAATCGCCACCGTCTTACTCTCTCCTGGAGACATTACCACTTCAGACTCCGAGATCGATATGCCTGTACTAGCAATTGGTGCAATTACATTCACATAACAGATTGCCTTAACTCCACTGGAGTCCTTGGCTTTTACTGTGATGATAGCAGTACCAGGAGTTAATGCTGTAATCGTACCGCTTTGATTTACCATTGCAACATTGGTCTTATTGGATACATAATTTGCTGTTTTAAAGGTTGCATTGGATGGATATATGTTTGCCTTTAAGTTATAGGATTTTCCTTGTACTAAGGTAATATAGTTGGTACTTAAAGATATACTAGTAACCTCTCGGGTAACTCTTACTCTACAAGTAGCTTCTGCTCCTGATCCGTCTGTTGCACGAACTGTTATGGTTGCTACTCCAAGTTTAATACCTTTAATTGTTCCATTTTTATCAACTGTGACAATTGACTTATTGCTAGATGACCAGGATAATTGTTTGTTGGTTGCATTCTCACCATTGATCTTAGCAACTAAACGATATGTCTTACCAAGGCCAAGACGATAACTAGTTTTATTTAATGTTATCTCGGTAATGTATTCTTCCACAGTTACCATACAATATGCCTTATAATCTCCATCATCCGAGGTTACTGAAATCATGGCAACACCACCGCCTACCGCAGTGACCTCACCTTTTGCGTTAACCTTGGCAACCCTTGGAGCAGAACTCTTCCAAGTTACCCCTTGGTCACTTGCATTCTCTGGCAAGACTGTTGCAGTTAACTCGATTTCATCTCCAACGGTTAAGTTCTCTTCTTCACTGCTGATTTCAATCCCTGTTACTGGTTGAAATACGGTTACTTTACAGGTTGCTATGGACCCGTTCTTCGTTTTTACCATAATAATTGTGGTTCCTGCAGCTTTGGCAATTACTTTACCTGTCTTAGAAACTGTTGCTACTTTTTTATCGCTGGTCTCCCAAACTAAACCAGTTTCTGTAGCATCTGCTGGAGTTAAGGTTGTTTCTAGATTATAATAATCCCCAACGTTCATGGTGAGCTGAGTTACATCAAGTTTTACGGAGGTAGCAACACGACTTACCTTAATAATACATGTTGCTATAAAGCCTCCATCGGCTGTTTTTAATATAATCGTGGTGGAACCAACCGACTTTGCCGCTACCATACCAGTTTTATCAACGCTTGCAACGGATGGATTAGAAGATGTCCAAGTTACGTTTGCGTTACTGGAATCTGCTGGCTTCACCACATAGGTTAATCGGAAAGTTTCTCCAACATACATGTCCTTTGTTTTATAATCGAGAGTAATTCCAGTGACTGCCTTAGTAACTGTGATATTACAGATCGCAGAAATGGATGCATTTATTTTGGAACTTACGATAACTGAGGCCTTTCCTGATTTTACTAATGTTACCTTACCATTGGAATCAACTGTTAGAATAGATGTATCTGTGGATTTCCATACCAGTTCTTGCTCTTTGGCTGCAAATGGTTCTATGCTTGCATAAAGTTGGAACCAACGATCAGATAAAGGAACCGTTACATTGGTTTCGGATAAGGTAATTTTGGCAATTGGCTGAAAAACGCGAATCAAACAAGAACCTACAACTATATTATCCTGATTTATAGCACTGATAACAGCTACACCTCCACCAACACCCAGAACAGTTGCAGAAAGTGCTCCAGAATCAGAAATCTCAACTACTTTAGAATTAGAAGACACCCAATGTAAGGAAACGGAGTTTAGTTTCGGTTCCACAGTAGCATTGATGGTAAGAAAATCTCCAACTGCAAGTGGTTCGTCAGAAGGTATTAACGTAACACTAGTAACGGATTGTTTTACTTTAATTTGACAGGTTAATACCTTTGTAACACCATTAATTTTTTGTTTTACGGTTATTACAGTATCACCTACACTTAAACCAGTGACTAAACCATTTTTACTTACGGAAGCTACGGTAGGCTTACTGCTTGACCACTCAATTGGTGCAGCATCATTGGATGTAGTTAATATAAGTTGTAATTTGGATCCTGTATATATGGTAGCATTGGTCATATTAAGTCCAATTCCATCCACTACTCTAACGTTAATAGCTCCATCAGTTGCGGTGTCTACCAGTGCTTTCATGTTAACTACGGTATCACCGTTTGCATGGGCTGTAATTACACCGTCATCTGATATAACAGATGCTACGTTAGGATGTTGAGATGTAAATCTATACCAAGTATTATCAGGCAAATTGGAATTCGCTAATATGTCATAGAAGTCATTAACATTCATCGTAATACTGTTATGCATAAAGAATAGAGGAACTATTACTTTAAATTTAAGTTTTTTAATGTCAGCATGTTTTTCATCAAAAGATTTGAAAGGTCTAGCTGTAATATAGTAGGTACCTGCTTTTACATTGGAAAAAGTTGCTGCTCCACTATAGTCACTTAACGTCATCTCAATCAACTTCTTATCATCTGTAATATCTTCACCATTCATATTATCACCCTTATGGATGGTCCATACTAAGTTGGTTGATTTGGCAGCATTGGTATCAATTGTGAATGAATTTGTGCTTGCAGTAAACTCAAACTCATCGGTTTTTGGAGTTGTACTTGTAGAAACTTTACCCAAAGGGGATACGAATACAGGAACTGTTTTACTTTTTTTCACACCATTATAAACGGTATTGGTTTCTACTGTAACAGTAGCATAACCCGCACCAACTGCTGTTAAAATACCATTGGAATCTACATCAACTACCGTCTTATCACTAGAGGTCCAGGTAATTGCTGGAGGTGTTACTGTAATTGCCTGTCCTGTTGTTGCTTGAGTATGATTAGTTACACCATCTGCATACTTTACATTCTTAAGCTTTACTAAATAATGATTATAATTACCACCAGTACCATCATTTTTTAATTGAAAGCCAACATTCAGTTGACCAGCACCCCAAGTAAGATTCTGAACCATACCAAAATCATCCTCAGTGACATTATTATCGATATCAATCTCTAAAGGTACATATACCTGGCAGAACACATGGTAATCCATTCCATTATAGGTTACAATTGCCGCTAACTGAGAATAGCCTGGTCCCACTGCATTAATTACAGCTTGATATTTAGATATATATGTTACACTAATTACATTACTATCATAAGAAAGCCATTTCACAGATGCATCTGAAGGAAAGAATCCTGAAGAATGAGCTATACTGACTTCAAGGTCTGATTTTGTAAGCTCAATTAATTGCCCCGTCTCCATAAGTTTGGAATTCACCATCATTCCAAAAGCACCTGGTGCCAATGTTACCTCTGCAGCGCTGGCTGTAGTCACCATTGGTGAAATGATCACCTCTCCTTGGCCTGTGGAAAATCCCGGCATTAAATTCATACATAATACTGCTAGGAGCATTATTATCGCTATTTTTCTTCTTCCATGAATAGTCATTTGGTATCCCTCCTATAAAGCTCACTTTGCAGCGAGATTTGATATATCGACTTTTATCGACATTGTATCTTAAGAATTTGACACTTCTGTGTCATTACACCCTATTTGTGTATCGTCATAAAATGACTTACACTTAATAGCTAATTTATATGGTATTTTTTCAAAATTTTACTTCGTCCAATATTATCTATATATTCCTTCTATGAATAATAAAAAACTTGTAGGAAATAATATTCTTGTTCAAAAAAACAAATTTGGAGGAATTATCATGGAAAATAATAATCAAAACAGCACATCAAGAAATGCAGCTCAACCTAGCAAGAATGTTTCAACAAGAAACGCACAGGATTCAACTAAAAACGCTCAAGATTCTTCTAGAAACACAACTTCTAATGATTTTAGAAACACATCTTCTAATGCAACAACATCAAATGATTCTAGAAACACTACTTCTAATACAACATCAAATGATTTTAGAAACACATCAAAGAATAAATAATCATTGAAATAAAAATACAACAAAGGATTGGTTCTAACCAAAGGACCAATCCTTGCTGTATTTTTTAGAATGTAGTTTGCATAAACTGTCCATCTATGATGATCTTCATACATGTATTAACATAACCGCAGAATCAATGATATCTTGAAAATCTTTTGTTGCTTTCATCTCCTGTATACTTATTGGCTTCCTTGGGGGATCATTATACTCCATCAGGGAGAGTTCACTCCATAGAACATCAAGCCATTCTCCAAGTTTATAACCCACCTTGTGATAGATACCAATTGCTTGAAATCCAAAGGATTCATGAAACTTGATACTCTTAAAATTCTTAAGTGAAACACCTGCATACACGCTATAGAATCCTTGACTTTTTAATAACCGAAGTAATGCCTTATATAAAGCCGTTCCAATATGTTTTCCATGAAAGTCTGGATGTATATAAACAGAAACCTCTACTGACCATTGATAAGCAGCACGCACCCGATGTTTGGATGCATAAGCATAACCAACGACCTGCCCATCAATCTCACAAAGCAGCCAAGGAAACATTTCCAATACCTCAGATATCCGTCTACGAAAGTCATCAGAGGATGGAACTTCTGTTTCGAAAGTGATCGTGGTATTCTTTACATAATCACCATAGATATTTAACAATGCATCACAATCACCTTCTGTTGCTAATCGTATCAGTTTATTCATAAACTGTATCCTTGTCCTCCTTTTACTCTTCAAGGTTTCAGCTGAATATATTTTTGTTAATTCAAGCCTTAACTAATGTCACATAAGTTTATCATAAAATCTTCCATTTTTCAATAATTTTCCATATATTTACATGTAAATTACTAAGACTCATAATATCTCTCGATCAATTTGTGTTATTTCCCCTTCGGTAATACCCTCAATGAAATTAATTACCTGCTCAATCATACGATCTGCATGGGCTATTTCACCAGTAACACAAGCAAGTCCAATTACAATAGTTTGATGAGTGTCTTGTTCTTCCACTTCTGCCACAGATACATTAAAGTTATTGCGTACCTTTGCGCAGATACTTTTTACTACCATTCGCTTTTCTTTTAAAGAATGTACCCAAGGTGTATATAATCTAATTTTAACAA
>JAEYWQ010000250.1 GCA_023428885.1 Bacillota bacterium | reverse complement strand
TTGTAGTACTCTTATATTATATTCAAGTGCCACTTTTTTCACAGCTGGTTCTGTCAATTCTTGCTTTCTTCCTACTAATTTATCTGCTTTTGTTACGACTGCTATTACATTAGTATTGCTAATTAAGCTTTTGAGCACATTTACACTAAATTCAGGTGTCCCCATAAATATCACTCAAATCTTTCATTGTCTTGACCCTACCTTTCTACGTCATTCAAAAATAGTATAATTAGATGTTCCTTCGCTTTTAAGTCTCTTTGTGTCTTAGATTTCTACAATGTTGCTAAGAGATAGTATATTAACTATATCTAGCATAAACTAATTACTTTCTTGGTAAGTTCATCAAACTCCTGGATATAAAAATCTGCGTCCTTAAGTAGTATTTCACGCATCTTATTCTCTTTTTTATTCAGATATTCTGTAAATACAGATATCATTCCTGCCCTTTTAGCCCCAGCTAATTCATTGGAACCGCCATCTCCTACAAATAAACTTTCCTCTGCCTTTACATCTAATCTGTTCAGTGCATATTCATAGATTCTTAGATTTGGTTTCATCATACCTACCTGGCAGGAAAACACTGCAACATCAAAAAGGATGCCAGAGGTAAACTGCTTTTATCATTCATTATTCTCCAATTAGAATCTTGCTTGTCATTCCTTCGTTCAGCTCTTATTGATTGTGAATTAGATATATTATACCTCATTTTACCAATTAATTAAATGCTACAGGATAATTACGTGATGTAAATTAACGATTATGACACAAGCATAATTTGGAACATACTAGTTTGCCACATGCGGGTTCGCAAAAAACAGCACATACTTTTTTCGATGTATGTGCTGAATGATCCATGCTAATTATATATCTCAATCATTAATATTCTTCACCAACAATAGTAAAACGTTTCATATAACTTCCATTGCAAGTAAGATCATCACTCCACTATCTCAAATGTAAAGACAACAGGGTTTACAATATTTTCATTAAGGGGAGACACATCAACTGACTTGATTTTTAGTTTTATTCCCAATACTTTTTGCAATTCATACAAACGTCCACCAGCGCATCTTTCAAAATATGTTTCAATGGATCCCGGATATGAAAACATTCCTTTGGGTGCATGCTTGTAGTATCCATGTTTACAGGCAAAATTGACTGTGATTGTATTATCATCATTTAAAACGGCTGTTCTACCATTGGTCTTCGTAAAAAGTTCTAACCTCTCTGCAAGGGGCTTGTCAGCGTGTTCCAGTGCGAAGGCTTTGCGTTCGCTATCATACCCAGTTCCGCTACAACTTCCGTTTTGTTCAAATAACCGAAAACGTTGCTCTTTGGTAAGCTGCTCTTCCATCGCTTTTATGAATCTTTCCTCGCATTCTTTTCCTTCATATGTATGTGTAATGTCTTCAAACAAAGATAGTAGATCCTCAGGAAGCGCATTTTTTTTCATTCGCATAGTTTTTAACATAGTAATCATTAGCTAATACCTCCGTGTTTTTATGCTTATAGTTCCAATTGCCTTGTATCAAATATCGAAAACAGATCCATCATCTATTAATTCATCCCTAGCCATAAAGCGGGACGAATACCTAGATTGTTTTTAATGTCTAGAATACGCCAGTTATAACTTCCAAATGCCACGATAGAGCCAATATTATGTTTATGCATTCTCCTTCTCCTTAATAGGAAATAATAGATCAAGCTGCAAATCCTTCATTTCGCCAGTTTGAACATAATTATAATAATTAAGTGTTTCCTCAAAGCCTTGCCCTGATTTTGTTTCCGCTGATATCCAACGCTTGGAATCCCAGTCGTTCTCATATTTATCGCTTGCATTCACCCATTCTCTTAGTAAACGCCAATCTTGGAAATCCCATGACCTTAACACATGTGCGGCATATAAACCGCCACGAAACGTTCGTTTTACTAATGGCTTTGGTATTTCCATGTCATTGGGAATAGATACCCACACCTCATATACACGAGAAGCTTCTCCAACTCCCATTGACCCTTCAGAGCAATCAAAACCAAAACTTCGGGCATCCGGTTTGATTTTTAGTAATCCGCTCTCGTCAACAAATTGCTTGATCATGCTCGCTGCTTTACCTTCACAGTCTTCTCCTGTAGCGTAAGCTGCAGCTACAGTCATAGGCGGCAGATAAACAATCCGTACATCTTTGTCCTCCATTTTACTAAGTTTCTCACTCGCTTGGTTAAGTTGTTCCATTGACTTTTCCTCCTTAATTTTATTTTTGGAGACAGTCAATGAATCCACAATTTCTAATAGGCCTGCGTCATCTGGAAGCGCAAATTTGGTGCTTCCAAGATCTAAATGATCGACAAAAGTTTTGATGACACTGCGAATTGTAGAGAGTGCGACAAGTTCGTCGTCAATCTCTGCAAGGTTACTCTCAAAAACCTCAATTGCAACTCTTACATCTACACTTTGCAGAACTTCGGCAATCTGTTTGAGTGGTATCCTCAGTTTACGCAAAACGATAATCTGACGCAAGCGTAAGATGGCTTCGGAATCGTATGCACGGTAAGCGAAATCTTCTTTTTTCACAGGTGTTATTAACCCTATTTGTTCGTAATATCTAAGTGTCCGGGTTGAAATTGATAATTGCTTCGACACTTGACTTATTGTTTGTAGTTCCATGATCATCCCCCTTTCAAGAGAAGTATACAAGTTGACGCAACGTCAAAGTCAATAGAGAATTATTAATTTTTTAGATGAATAATTCTAATATAAACTCCTCTCTCAATAATTACTAGAAGGATATACCATAATATTCTAATTGTATAAGAAAAAAATACATATTTCAATCTTATTCTACTCAACAGCTTCTTCCTGAAAATTGAAAAGTTTAATTCCACTCCTCTTTTATCTTGTGGAGTTTACTTTCGCACAAGTAGCGTTTACTCCTTCATATGTTAGTGATATGATTATTACACCTTCTGACGGCAGTAGAAGGAGAA
>JAEYWQ010000233.1 GCA_023428885.1 Bacillota bacterium | reverse complement strand
TGCTATATGAGCTAAAAAGTTATCTCCAGTTTTTCGACCACAAAATTCATTTACGGTCTTAAAACGATATAAATCCATACGAATTAAAGCATATTTCTGATTCGCATTATGTAATAATAGTTCATTGGCTTTAAAGAAAAAAGCATTTGATCCATATAAATTAGTTATGGAATAACGATCCTTCTCAGCATTTTGCATTGCCATTTTCTTGAGAGAATAAAGATATAGTTCTTGCTTTTCTTCTTCGGAGGTCAATAAAGAAAGTTCATTTGAAACATCTTTTGTAAATTCCATGAATGCCTCCCATAGATATTTTATACATTTAATCATACCATAAAACGATAAGTAACTCAAATAATTTTGTCGAATATTTTAAAGTATTAAAATTTTCATTATACGATCTTGTTTTTTGTAAATAACTTGACGTAGATATGTACAGGTAGTAAAATTGTTATATAAAGTTTAGGAACTAAACTATATGAAAAGAGGAGATACGATATGAAATTTTTTGTTGATACTGCTAAGGTTGAAGATATTAAGAAAGCAAATGACATGGGAGTCATCTGCGGAGTTACAACGAATCCTTCATTAATTGCAAAAGAAGGAAGAGATTTTATTGAAGTTATCAAAGAAATAACAACAATTGTTGATGGACCAATTAGTGGGGAAGTAAAAGCAACTACTGTTGATGCAGAAGGAATGATTAAAGAGGGTAGAGAAATTGCAGCAATTCATCCTAATATGGTTGTAAAGATTCCTATGACAGTAGAAGGTTTAAAAGCAACAAAAGTGTTAGCTTCGGAAGGCATTAAGACAAATGTAACCTTAATTTTCTCAGCAACGCAGGCATTATTAGCTGCAAGAGCAGGTGCAACCTATGTATCTCCATTCTTGGGACGCTTAGATGACATCTCTATGCCTGGTATTGATTTAATTCGCCAAATAGCAGATATTTTCCGTGTTCATGGAATTACTTCTGAAATCATTGCTGCAAGTGTACGTAATCCAATTCATGTGATCGATTGCGCTTTGGCGGGTGCTGATATCGCTACTGTTCCTTATCAAGTGATTGAGCAAATGACAAAACATCCATTAACTGATCAAGGAATTGAGAAGTTTAAAGCGGATTATAAGGCGGTTTTTGGGGAATAAAAGATTAAGAGTAAAGATGAAATAATACAGTAAGAGTGTCAGAAGCCATGTTTACATTATGGAAAAAGTAATTTACATAAGCTGGCTTTTGACACTTTATTCGTACAATACCATATGAAAAGTATAAAAAAAGAAAAATTGTTGGATTTTTCTTTTTTTTGTTTCATTTTGTAAAATTAGCAGTATAATAGAGTTGACTACACAGCGCAACGATGGGTTACGATGAGTATGTATTTAATACATGAAAAAAGAACATGAAATTATTGGAGGAAGGGTATGAGTAAACTATTTAATTATCTAAAAAATTTGAGAATGAGGAAACGAATTGCAACTTTAGCTGTAATAGCATTGATATTCTTGACCACTATGATGTTACTATCAATGTTTACACAAAATAATCTGGTCATGTTCACTGTTTATTTAATTGCATCAGTGACTGGATTTTTCTACACTAAAGTTATATCATTTTCAATTCTTGGAGAACTTGGGAATGTAAAATCAGTTATGGATGAAGTAGCAAGTGGCAACTTGTCAGTTGTAATAAAAGACGAATATAGAACAGAAGATGAATTCGGTGACTTAGTGAATTCAGTTGACAAAACATTAGTTCAATTGAATACATATCAGAATTATATCAATGAAATAGCCCAGATATTAGAAGGTCTAGCAAAAGGAAAGATGAAGATTGATTTAAAATGTGCCTATGATGGACAGTTTTCTATTATTAAAGCTGCGTTATTGGATATTTCCACTTCCTTAAATGAAACATTAGCAGATATTCACCAATCTTCTGGTTTGGTTGCAGAAGAATCTGAAAAGATGCAAAATGCTTCTGCTCTTTTATCAGATGGCACATCAGATCAAGCAAGTTCTATTGAAGAGTTAACAGCATCCATTCAGGAAATCACTAACCAAGTAGCTGCGACAGCTACGAATGCTGTCAATGCGAAAGAAAAAATGGATAATATGGAAGAAATCGTTGATATTAACAACCATAAGATGAGTGAATTATTAGATGCAATGTCAGAGATTCGTCAATCTTCCAATGATATAGTCAATATTATTCATACCATTGAAGAAATTGCGAGTCAGACCAATCTATTATCCTTGAATGCTTCCATTGAAGCGGCAAGAGCTGGAGAAATGGGGAAAGGCTTTGCTGTAGTTGCAAGTGAAATTGGAAGATTGGCAAATCAGAGTGTGGAGGCAGTTAAGACCACTTCTGAGTTAATTGATAAAACAATACATGCTGTGGAAAAAGGTGTAACAATAGCAGATGACTCAGCTCATTCTTCTAAAGAAGTAGCAGAGGTTGCTAAGAATGTAACTACAATTATGGATACAATCAGTGATAATACTCAGACACAAAGTATGTTATTATCACAATTTACTTCTGCTGTAGAGCAGATTGCTACAGTTGTGGATGTAAACCAAACGACAGCAATTGAGAGTGCACAGATTTCTGAATCATTGAAAATGCAGGCTTATGGTCTAAGAGAATTAGTCGGTCAGTTTGAATTATATTAGGTAAAGAGGGTAAGTGAATGAGTGGTCTTGGAACGATAGTCAATGTGGCTGCAGTAGTGGTAGGAAGTCTGATAGGAATGGTCATTAAAGGCGGGCTTAAGCAAAGATTCCAAGATGTATTAATGCAAGTGCTGGGATTAGCTACAATGTTTATTGGAGCAAGTGGTGCATTAGAGGGTATATTTGTAGTTGAAGGTACTTCTTTAAGTACAAGGAATACGATGATGCTCATTGTCTCACTGGTGGGCGGTGCAATTCTTGGTGAGTTGATAAGAATTGAAGATCGTTTGGACCATTTGGGAGTATGGCTTAAGGAAAAGGTGAAACTGAAAGGGGATAACAAGTTTGTTGAAGGATTTGTGACCTCATCCCTGGTAATTTGTATTGGTGCTATGGCTATCGTTGGATCTTTAGAGGATGGACTACATCAAGATGCCTCTATGTTATTTACCAAGTCAATTCTGGATTTTATCATCGTGATGATTTTTGCATCTACTTTGGGAGTTGGAGTATTGTTTTCTGCAATTCCATTGGGAGTTTATCAAGGAAGTATTACCTTATCAGCAACAGCTATTGCCCCTTTTTTAAGTGATGTTAGAATAGCAAATTTATCCTTTGTAGGTTCTGTTTTAATCTTTGGAGTAGGTGTAAATATAGCTTTTGGTAAGAAGTTTAAGGTTGGGAACATGCTGCCTGCTGTCTTAATCGCTTTGTTCTTTGAATGACTTGGGAGATAATACCTAGATTATTACAAATGACAAATTTATGTAATTATGATATAATCAATAAAACAACAAGAGAGAAATTATGAAAATACAATGAGGACTAATAAAGAGCATTCTTTGGTATCCCATTGTATTTTTTAGTTAAGCCTAGCATTATGTTTTTATGGTGGAATTTATCACAGGAGATCAAAAGTGGGTTTACCTACTTTGTTCTATAAATAACATAGGAAGGTGATATGCTATGAAGTTCAAAACAAAGTTATGGTCAATGTTATTAACATTGGCACTTGTACTTAGCTTTTTTATGCCGGTACAAGCTCATGCAGAGGATGTAGCAGGTTTTGATTTGAAGGATGTGTCGGGAAAGACAATTATCCTTCATACGAATGATACTCATGGACGTGTAGACAAAGGAATTAACGCTAGCCAGGGAATTGCAGCAGTTGCCGCATTTAAAAAAGTGTGTGAAGAAAAAGGAGCACAGGTAATTCTCTTAGATGCTGGTGATACCTTGCATGGTAAGCCTATAGCTACGATTAATCGGGGAGAAACGATTGTTGAGTTATTGAATGCATGTGGTTATGATGCTATGACACTTGGTAACCATGACTTTAACTATGGTTCTGCACGCGTTCTTGAATTAGAAAAGAAACTAGATTTTCCTATGCTGGCAGCCAATGTTTCGGTTACAAGCGATGGCAAGGCTTTTGTAGAAAATCATATCATAATTGAGAAGAATGGTGTTACATATGGAATCTTTGGTCTGTCTACAGTAGAGACAGTTACCAAAACGAACCCAAAGAATGTTGCAAGTTTAACATTTGCTGATCCAATCGAAACTGCGAAAGCTGAGGTTAAAGCTTTGAATGAGTTAGGTGCGGATATTATTATAGCACTAGGACATATTGGAATAGATGCAAGTTCTGATCCGACTTCTGTTGATATCTTAGAGCAGGTGGGCGGAATTGACTTATTTATTGATGGACATAGTCATAGTACTCTTTTATCTTGCGCAGAGGCTAACACAACTGATACACTGTTGGTAAGTACTGGTGAGTACCTTGGAAGCATCGGCTGTGTTGTAGTAGATAAGGACAAATCAATGAAAGCTTACTCTATCACAGAAGCAGAGTTAGCAGCTGCAGGTGTTAAGACAGTGTTAGAAGAAGGCGAGACAGAGATTTTAGTAGATGAAACTATTGGTGGTATTCTAAACTTGGCTAATGAAAAATTAAATGAGTCATTAAAGGAAGTTGTTGCTACTACAAAGGTTTATTTGGATGGTGTACGTGAAAATGTTCGTAGTAAGGAAACTAACCTTGGTAATTTAGCAGCAGATGCCATCCGTTGGGCATCCAATGCAGATGTTGCTCTAACTAATGGAGGCGGCATTCGTACCTCCATTGAAGTTGGTGACATTACAAAAGGTATGCTGGCAGAAGTGTTCCCATTTGGTAATATAGTAGTATCCAAAAAGGTTACAGGTCAGGCGATAAAGGATATGCTTGAGCATGGTGTGAAGGATTATCCAGCATTAAGTGGTGGTTACCCTCAGACATCTGGCCTTTCTTATACCGTTGACGTAACTAAAGAAGCAGGAAACCGAATCTATGATTTAAAAGTTGCTAACAAAGCTATTGACTTAAAAGCTACTTACATCTTGGCTTCCAATGATTTTACAATTGCCGGTGGTGATGGCTATACTATGATTAGTGACGAGTTATTCCCTACTTTATATGAGTTTGGTGCTTTGGATGAGGTACTCATACATTATCTTGAGACAAAACCAAGTGTATCATCTTATCAGGTTGGTCGTGTGAATGTGCTTGATACCGTTACGACTACTGATCCAGTCGTTACAGAAGGTGAAGATGAAGATACACAGGCAGTAATTAAGACTTATACGGTAGTAAAAGGGGATTTCTTAAGAAAGATTGCTAAGAATCTATTTGGTTCTGAGAAGGAATGGAAGAAGATATATGAATGGAATAAAGCATCCATTAAGAATCCAAATCTGATTTTTATAGGCCAAGTATTACTAATAAACGAATAAGAGTAAGGTGTGGGGCGTGGCTCTAGGCGATGCCCCCCTTCTTATAAGGAGAAAAGAATGATAGCAACGAAGAATTATCAATCAGAAGCGGAGCTCCAGATGTTAGTAGTCAAGGCATTTCAAGGTACCCGAATGAGGTCTTACCGCGAACTGACTGAAGGATGTTGTAATGTGGCATATCTGATTGAGCTTGAGGATGGAAGAAGGACTGTTTTAAAAATTGCACCTGAAAAGCAAGATAACTTAATGTCTTACGAGATTAATATGATGTTAGCAGAAATAAGTGCTATGAAACTTGTGAGAGAGAAAACGGATATATTATTACCTGAGCTTTATTACTTTGATGATACCAAGACTTTATGTAGTAGTTCATATTTCTTTATGGAATGTTATGAAGGTTCCAGTTTAATGGCTGCAAAAGATATGATGACACAGGAAGAAATTGATGGTATTGAATATGAGATGGGAAAGATTATTCGTTCCTTACACCAGGTAAAAGGAGAAAAGTTTGGACTCCTTGGGGCAAATGAATCTTGGCAAGAGAATTTTTATACGTTTTTTTATCAAGTAATGGTTGGAATCATACATGATGGTATGAAGAAGAATGTAGACGCTTCTTTTGATTATGAAGAAATTCGTACTTTGCTATTAAGAGATAAATATGTTTTTGATGAAGTAACAATCCCTGTCTTGGTACATTGGGATTGCTGGTATGGTAATTGGTTTATCAAAGACAAGAAGATAGAAGGATTGATTGACTGGGAACGAGCCTTGTGGGGTGATGGTCTGATGGAAGAACGATTCCGAAGTAATTGGATGAGTGAAGCGTTTTTAAAGGGATACGGGATCCAAAGCTTTACTCGAGCCCAGAAGATTAGGCTAGCCTGGTATGATGTGTATCTGTATCTGATCATGATGATTGAAGGGGCATATCGTGAGTACGAGGATGACCGACAATATCAATGGATCAAGGGGATATTTCTCCCGATTATGAATAAGCTAAAGAATAACGCAATTGAATAGTGAGAAGAACATTTTAGGGAAGGGGTAAGTAGAATGAAAAAAACATGCATTTATATTTTGCTGTTAGTATTATTAGTGCAAGTATGCGCTTGCTCAAAACAAAAAGAAGTAAGTAATAATATCTCAGACCAGGACAAAACAAGCAAGCAGGTATCAACAAAAGAGCTACTTTCATCTGGTAAACAGATTTCGGTAGAGGAATTGGTCCAATCCATGACAATAGAAGAAAAAGCATCGCAAATGATCCAAGGTGCTGTGTATAGTTTAGGGACCAAAGAAATGAAAAAGTCTGATTATGGATCTGTACTAAGTACATTTGCACCACAAGTATTTACCATCACGGACTGGAAAAATACAGTACTGCCACTACAACAGGCTGCTTTGGACTCTAAAACAGGAATCCCCTTTATCTTTGGCAATGATTCTGTGCATGGGGTAAATACGTGTAAAGATGCTGTGATTTTTCCTCATAATATTGGTGTTGGAGCTGCAAACAATACAGAACTTACTTATCAAATGGGAAAAGCAGTGGCAAATGAGATGAAATTGACAGGAATGCTGTGGAACTTTTCACCTTGTGTGGCGGTTGCAATAGAACCAAGATGGGGTAGAACCTATGAGAGCTATTCTTCTGAAGTTTCCATCGTGAAAGACCTTTCGGTAGCCTATACCCAAGGTATGATCGATGGTGGTATTGTAGCCTGTGCAAAGCATTTTGTAGGCGATGGAAGTGCAGAATATGGAACAGGTGAAGGTTCTAATCTAGTTGACAGAGGGGATGCAAGCTTATCACAAGAGCAATTAGACGAACTACTGTCCATTTATCAAGCCTTAATTGATATAGGCGTCCCAACGATAATGATTAACCATGGAAGTGTCAATGGAATTAAGATGCATATGCATAAAGAACTAATTACAGACACCCTTAAGGGAAAGATGAACTTTAAAGGCGTTGTTATTAGTGATTGGGAATCGATACATAATTTGCCTGGTATGGATCTAGAAGAGCAAGTAATCTCATCAATCAATGCAGGAATTGATATGTTAATGGAGCCATCTGCATACGAAGATTGTAGGGACTATATTGTTGAGGGATATAAGGATGGTAAAATCACTCAAGAAAGAATTGATGATGCGGTAAGGCGAATTCTTACCATGAAGAAGAATGCAGGAATCTTAGAAGACCCGTTACAAGAAAAACTTACCTCGGATTATAGCAGTGTAGGTAGTGATGAAGTCCGAGACATTGCAAGACAGATGGTAGAGGAGAGCTTAGTACTTCTTAAGAATGAAGGAAATGTTTTACCACTCAAGGATGGTATGAAGATTTACATAACGGGGCCAGCAGCTAATGATACCGGTGTTTTATGTGGCGGTTGGACTCAGACTTGGGAGGGGGATATTGATCATTCTGGTAAGTTTGTTGCAACTGGAACAACAATCTTAGAAGGATTTGAAGCATTAGCTGAGGAACATAATTTCACGATTATCACTGATAAGGAAAAAGCAAAAGAAGCAGATGTGGTGCTTCTATGTGTGGGAGAGGAACCTTATGCTGAATGGAATGGTGACTCTCAGGATATCAGCATTACTGGGAAAATGGCTCTGCGTAAAAATCTTCAGGCGATCAATGAATGTAAAGAGCTTAGCATTCCAACGGTTACCTTAATCGTAGCAGGACGTAATCTTATCTTGGAAGACTATCTAAAGGATTGGGATAGTGTTGTTATGTGTTACCTTCCAGGCAGTGAGGGTGACGGTATTGCCAATGTGTTAACAGGTAAGAGTGAATTTCGTGGAAAACTTCCAATGCCATGGTATCAAGAGGTGGATGATATAAAAACAGATCAAGTATTATTTCCTGTAGGATATGGGTTAGCTTATTAATATTCTAAGTTACAATAAAGGCATATAGGGTAAAAAATATAAAAAACATCAATATAAATGAAAAGAGAGCACATTTCTTGTAAAGAATTTAGTAAGAACAATAAATTCATAAGAAGGGAGCTCTCTATGTTTTTAGCTAGAAAATATTTGAACTTGAATCTAAAAGAGATGGATCAAACAAGGATGCTATCATATTGGAGTAACAAGATGAAAGTGTGGTTGAATCAAATGTATTATCCTAAAGCAAGCGTTGAGGAGAGTATCAGAGGAAATCGGGATTATTTTATAGATAATCTAAAATATCTGTTAATTGTTTTGGTGGTGGTTGGACATGTTGGATTAAAACTACCGAATGTAAAGGAAGTAAAAAGTTTTATTAATTTTATTTATCTTTTTCATATGCCCTGTTTTGTATTCACCAGCGGTTACTTAGCAAAAAATATGAATAGTGGTGGAAAACTTCGAGTTGATAAGATATTTTCCATCATTTGGATGTATTTAATCTTTAAGCTTGTTAATGTGTTGTTAGGAATGGCTTTTGATCAGAAGGAAGAACTTAACTTGCTTCAGGATGGATCAGCACCTTGGTATCTTGTAACATTAAGTATCTGGTACTTATCGGTACCTTTCTTAGAACGAGTCAAAGCACAGTACTTGATTCCAGGTTCACTTCTGCTTGGCTGCTTTATTGGTTATTGCACTCAAATCAATGACGTATTATCTTTATCCCGCGTCTTTGTATTCTTCCCTTTCTTTATCATAGGATATAAATTATCAAAGGAAAAGCTAGAACAGTTGCTTAATAAAAGAGTCCGAATCATAGCTCTAATTATATTTGCAATCGCATTCTACATTTATGCAAACTACTGGGATAAGATTGGGACAGCCTATAAAGTCATGTATGGAGGAAGTCCATATGCCAAGTTTCTAGGTTCCTTAGCACCATATGGTTTCTTCATTCGAGGGGGATGGTATCTTGTTACTCTTGCTTTGTCTGTGATTTTTATGTTATTAGTTCCTAGAGCTAAGGTCTTCTTTACTGGCTTTGGTGGTCGAACGATGCAGATTTATATTTCACATATCTGGATTCGTTATGTTTTGATTCAAATAGGATTTTTTACTATGCTTAAGAAAGAATCAACAGTAGTTCTTTTCTTAGTTTTGTTCGCAAGTGTATTTGTTACCTTCTTGTTATCAAATAAAGCTTTAAAGCTTATATTTGATAAGCTTGTACCAACAAAACTCTTTCAAAAATTATTGGAGAAAGAGTAGTGACGAATAAATTACCCTCAACTAGTGAATAATAGACACATAGTAGGATTCGAAGTGAGCTTGTCTTATGTGGAGTGTGAAATAAAATCGATTTTCACACACAACTTTGTGCCTGTGGCCCAAAGTTTGAAGATTATGGAAAGGCATGGTTATTTATATGAGAAAAATTCCATGTTTGAATTTTAGCAAACGAATGGAGGAAGATGACCCTGAAAAGGAGAATTTCTTTTCAAGTACCATATCAGAGTGCATCAAGGAGAGCGGATATACGTCGTTTCAACGCGTTTATGTCGGCTCTTCTTTTTGTAGTCAGTATTTTCTTAGTATCACTGCTAATATGATGAGGCAAATAAGAAGCTATTGTGAGTCATTCATGATAAAGATTACCTTAGTTATACCAATTGTGACTCAAAAAGACCTTAACAAGGTCAAAGAAAAACTTTATGAATTGGTCTACATCGCAGGTGATTGTCTTGATGAAATCACAGTCAATGATTTTGGTATGCTACTTTTTATCGATGAGAATTATGTGAAATCCATAAACCTTGGACGGCTTTTTATGAAGGATTACCGAGAGAGGCGTTATGAGGAATATTTTCATTCTTGTTTGCAACCAAAGATTATGAATCCTGTCATGATGGATTTTATAAAGAGCTATAGAGTTACTGGTTTTGAGTTTGACCCAACTCATAGGGAGATGGATTTCATTCATATTCCTAGTGAAATGACGGTTGGAATTCATTATCCTTATTGTTATCAGACGGTAGGCCATATCTGTGAAGTTGGCTCTATTCACGTCCCGTTGGAACAGAAATTTCGACCAAGTCATCCTTGTCAACTAGAATGTGAAAAAGTAACTCTATCCTATCAAGCAGCAGAGGGGATGCATTACTATAAGAAAGGTCGAGCTGTTTTTTTTGAAAATACAGAGTGTAATATCATCAATCGAAAAGAGATACGCCTAATTTATACTCCTAAATTGATTGGAGGTGAACATACGTGAAGATATTAGTTCCAATAAATCATATGGAACGTTTGCCTGATTACTATAAAGCGGGTGCCAATGAGTTCTACCTTGGTTTTCACTGTGATTTGTGGCAAGATAGGTTTGGTCCATACGCGGATATTAATCGTTTGACAGGCTTTCGTAACTTAGCCAATCCACATAGCTTTCAAGAGATTCTTGAAATTATCAAGGAAGGTAAGAAAAAACATCTAGCAATCTACATCTTATTCAATTCTAGTATATATTCCAAGGAACAATTAGAATGGGTGGAAGCTTATATGGAGCAACTAAAGCAAGTAGAGGTGGAGGGTGTCATCGTATCATGTTATGAACTATTAATTCTAGCTAGAAAAATTGGCCTCTTTACTGTGATCAGTACCATTGCAGGTGTTTATAATGAAGACATTGCACGCTTTTATCAAGATCATGGAGCGAATCGAATCATCCTACCAAGAGACTTATCTGTTGATGAGATTGAAGATATTGTGAATAAGGTTCCCATGGTTGAATATGAAGTGTTTATGATGAGAAACGGTTGTGCTTTCTCAGACTCCAATTGTCTTGGTATGCATCGGAATGAGCAACGGTCGATTTGTGGAGCACTAAGAAATTCTACGATTACAACATGCATAAGCCCAAAAGCTACTTATGCCCCAATGGAGTTTGAGTTAAATAACCAACTATTTTGTAATGAGTTTCATAACGAAGCCTGCGGACTGTGTTCCATTTATCGATTTGTAAAGTTAGGAATTGCTGCGGCAAAGATCGTTGGACGTTCGGATGAGTGGGAGAATATCTGCAAGGATATCTCTTTGGTAAAGCAAAATATTGAACTTGCAAAGACTTGTTCTTCCCAGGAGGAATACCTAAGCCGGATGGTAAGGCCCCAAAATCATGATGAGATTTGTAAAACAGGACTTTCTTGCTATTATCCTGAGATGAGATTCGATTAAACCCTGTGGTGTTTGCTTTGATAATGATATAAAATTGAACTTTATACTTGATGTTTTTTTACTTGCAAATTGAATATAAACAAGATATAATGATTACAATTATCGTAACTGTTCAATACTTTCACAGTTACAAAGTTACTAAACACTTATTAGTTATTACAGCATTGATAAAAGCTACGATTCAAAAGTATCTGCAGAGAGCCGGTGGAAGGTGCGAACCGGTGAGAAATTTGAGTCTTTCCACTTTTGGAGCTGTCGGTGAAAGCCGAAGGATGGTACCCTTTATCGTACTTTTGAGTGGTCGTATTACGGCAAATTGGGTGGCAACGCGGAGTCCTTTCGTCCCATGTGTATGCATGTGATGGGGGCTTTTTTAGTTGGTAGGAAATTTTGTCAACAAAAAAAGCTGATACATCATAGTGAATATTGAATAAATATATAAAGGAGAAAATTATGTTAGATTTAAAATTTGTCAGAGAAAATCCAGACCTAGTAAAACAAAACATCAAAAACAAATTCCAGGATAAGAAGCTTCCTTTAGTTGATGAAGTAATTGCTATGGATGTGGAAAGCAGAAATACCAAGCAAGAAGCAGACAACCTAAGAGCAGACCGTAATAAGATTAGCAAACAAATCGGTGGGCTCATGGCTCAGGGTAAGAAAGAAGAAGCAGAGGAGTTAAAGCAATTAGTGACCAAAGAATCCGAACGTTTGGCGGAGTTAGAAGCAAAAGAAGCTGAGCTACAGGAAAAAATTACAAAGATTATGATGACGATTCCAAACATCATCGACCCAACAGTTCCAATAGGTAAAGATGATAGTGAGAATGTGGAAGTAAAGCGCTATGGTGAACCTGTGGTTCCTGACTTTGACATCCCATATCATGCAGAAATTATGGAGAAATTTAATGGGTTAGACTTAGATTCTGCTCGTAAGGTGGCTGGAAATGGCTTTTATTATCTAATGGGTGATATTGCAAGATTACATTCTGCTGTGATTTCTTATGCCAGAGACTTTATGATTGATCGTGGCTTTACTTATTGTATCCCACCTTATATGATTCGTAGCGAGGTTGTTACTGGTGTTATGAGTTTTGCAGAGATGGATTCCATGATGTATAAGATTGAAGGAGAAGACCTTTACTTAATTGGTACCAGCGAACATTCTATGATTGGTAAATTCATCGATACCATAAATCAAGAAGAGAGTCTTCCATATACATTAACAAGCTACTCCCCATGTTTTAGAAAAGAAAAGGGAGCACATGGAATTGAGGAACGCGGTGTTTATCGTATTCACCAGTTTGAGAAACAGGAAATGATCGTTGTATGTAAACCAGAAGAGAGTCCCTTATGGTTTGAAAAATTATGGCAGAACACCGTTGATTTATTCTGTTCCCTAGATATTCCTGTTCGTACCTTGGAATGTTGTTCTGGTGACCTAGCTGACCTTAAAGTGAAATCCATTGATGTGGAAGCTTGGTCTCCTAGACAGAAGAAATACTTTGAGGTTGGTAGCTGCTCTAACTTAGGAGATGCTCAGGCTCGTAGATTGAAGATTCGTGTAGTTGGCGAAGGGGGTAAATACTTTGCACATACCCTAAACAATACAGTAGTTGCACCACCACGTATGCTAATTGCTTTCTTGGAGAACAACCTACAGGCAGATGGAAGCGTTCGTATACCTAAGGCTTTACAACCATATATGGGCGGTAAAGAGTTTATTAAATAGTTGAAAGCTTTTACTCCTGTGTCCGGGGAAATGCCATATTATTTGAAATAAGTGCTAGGTAAAACTTAGAATATCATTAAATTAGTAAAAAATTCTTGACGAATTAACAACAAATAAAGTATACTATGCCAATATCAAGAGCATGATTTGTTTGACATAAAAGGGAGTAGTTTTAATGCATCACTCAACAAACGCGGTTTTTAACCTGGGGATGCATGCCATATAATGGTTACAAGACTTTTAGTGTATCTATAGAAAAGGATTCTTATTCTATAGATATATTAAGAGTCTTTTTTTGTTGCATAGGAAAATCCTCTCAAATTCCAATGAACGAAGAAGACTGTCGAATGCTTGCGAGAAAGAAACATTAGGAGGATATTTAATGAACGATTGGTATCAAATTAGTAAAGAAGAAGCGTTGAAACGTCAATCAGCTACAAGTGATGGTTTGTCTAGTGAACAAGCATCAGAACGACTTAAAGAGTATGGAGAAAATGCGCTGGTTGAGGGAAAGAAAAAGAGTAGCTTGCAAGTTTTTGCAGAGCAATTCAAAGACTTGTTAGTTATTATTCTTATTATAGCAGCAGTAGTTTCTATGTTATCCGGTAATATTGAAAGTACGATTGTAATTATTGCAGTTATTATACTAAACGCGATCTTAGGTACTGTGCAGCATGAAAATGCTCAAAAATCCTTAGCTAGTTTAAAGTCCTTATCTTCACCATTCGCTAAGGTGATGAGAGATGGTCAAAAGATTGAGATTCCTTCAAAAGATGTTGTTCCTGGTGATATCTTAATACTAGAAGCTGGTGACCTTGTAGCAGCGGATGGTAGAATTCTAAACAACTATTCCCTAAAGGTGAATGAAAGTTCATTAACTGGAGAATCAACCAATGTAGATAAGAGTGATGTGGAGTTAAGCACAGATGTTGCTCTTGCTAACCGCGTGAATATGGTTTACTCAGGAAGCTTAGTTACTTATGGTAGAGCGGTGGTACTGGTTACCGGAACCGGTATGAATACTGAGCTTGGTAAAATTGCAAGCTTAATGAATGCAACCAAAGAAAAGAAAACTCCACTTCAGGTAAGTTTAGATAACTTTAGTAGTAAACTTGCTATGATAATCATGGTAATCTCTGGCCTTGTATTTTGCTTAAGTTTATACCGTAATATGCCTGTGTTAGACTCTTTAATGTTCGCAGTTGCCTTAGCCGTTGCTGCGATTCCAGAAGCCTTAAGCTCCATCGTTACCATTGTACAAGCCATGGGTATGCAAAAGATGGCAAAGGAACAAGCTATTATTAAAGACTTAAAAGCAGTAGAAAGTCTAGGTTGTGTTTCCGTCATTTGTTCTGATAAAACAGGTACACTAACTCAAAATAAAATGACAGTTCAACAGGTATACATTGGTGAAGAAACACTTGATATCGATGAACTAGACTTAAAGAATCAATTACATCGTTATATCCTATATGATGCAATATTGACCAATGACTCATCCATTGTTAATGGTAATGGTATTGGTGACCCTACAGAATATGCACTTTTAGAAATGGCTAGAAAGATTAGTCTAAAGGATGAAGCAATTCGTGACATGATGCCTCGTCTGGAAGAGATTCCATTTGACTCTGACCGTAAGCTGATGAGTACAAAATATGAACTTCGTGGAATACCAACCATCTTAACCAAGGGTGCTCTTGATGTTCTTTTAGATCGTACTCCTTACATTCGTAATAATGATGAGATTCGTGAGATGACAAGTTCAGACCGTGAGAAGATATTAAAGAAGAATCAAGAATTCTCAGAAAATGGGTTAAGAGTTTTAGCCTTTGCATATAAAGAAGTAGACCAAGATGATGTCTTGTCCATAGAAAATGAAAATGATTTCATCTTCTTAGGCCTGATCTCTATGGTGGATCCACCAAGAGAAGAATCCAAGGCAGCTGTGGCAGATGCCATCAGAGCTGGAATCCTTCCAGTCATGATCACTGGTGATCATAAAGTAACTGCAGTTGCAATTGCCAAACAGATTGGTATCTTCAAAGAAGGAGACCTTGCCTTAACTGGTATGGAATTGGATGCTCTATCAGATCAGGAATTAGAAAAGAAGATTGAAGACATAACCGTATATGCTCGTGTTTCTCCAGAGAATAAAATCCGTATCGTGGATATGTGGCAGCGTAAGGGTAATATCGTTTCCATGACTGGCGATGGAGTGAATGATGCACCTGCTTTGAAAAAAGCAGACATTGGTGTTGCAATGGGGATCACTGGAACCGAGGTATCCAAGGATGCTGCAGCTATGATACTATCAGATGATAATTTTGCTACGATCATTAAAGCAGTAGCTAATGGTAGAAATGTATACCGTAACATCCAAAATGCAATCCAATTTCTCTTATCAGGTAACATGGCAGGTATCTTATGTGTTCTTTACACTTCCTTGTTAGCCTTACCAGTACCATTTGAAGCAGTTCACCTATTGTTTATTAACTTGGTAACAGACTCCCTTCCAGCCATTGCAATTGGTATGGAAGCACCTGATGCTAGTTTATTACATCAGAAACCAAGAGATCCAAAGACTGGTATCTTAACCAAACGCTTTTTGTCCGCTCTCTTTACTCAGGGTGGTTTAATTGCAATCGCTACCATGGTAGCCTTTTATATCGGTCTTGAAACTGGAAATGAA
>JAEYWQ010000208.1 GCA_023428885.1 Bacillota bacterium | reverse complement strand
GTCCATATGGAAAGAATTCTTTCATCCTTCTTTCCTGGAGTGAGAAAATGGCAGAGGTCTTCACCTTAGCACATGAACTAGGTCATGCGGGTCATTTTAGATTATGTAACGAAGCTCAAAGTATCTTAGATACCGACGTTTCTTTATACTTTGTCGAAGCCCCATCTACGATGAATGAACTATTAATGGCTAATTATCTATTAAGTACCAACAAGGATAAGCGTTTTAGACGTTGGGTACTGTCTTCTATGATTGGACATACCTATTATCATAATTTTGTGACTCATCTCTTAGAAGCAGCATATCAACGAGAAGTATATAAGATCTTAGATGAGGGTGGAAGCGTGCAAGCTGAGACACTAAGTAAGATCAAACGAGAAGTATTAGAAAAGTTCTGGGGAGACGAAGTGGAAATTGTGGAGGGAGCTGAACTTACATGGATGAGACAACCTCACTATTACATGGGCTTATATTCCTATACTTATAGTGCAGGTCTTACCATTGCAACTCAGGTTAGCAAACGAATCTTAAAGGAAGGCCAACCTGCCATTGATGACTGGATGGAAGTATTAAAAGCTGGCTCTACAAAAACTCCAGAGGAGTTAGCAAAGATGGCTGGTGTGGATATCTCAACTGATCAACCTTTACTTGACACCATCGAGCATATCGGTAATATGATTGATGAGATTATTGAATTATCTAGAGAATAGGATAGGTTATCATATCTTTTCAGGTGCCGGGGCGTATCAAACTGATATGATTCCTCCAAAGTAACAGATTTTCATATTTATTTTGTCTACTTTTGAGGAATCATATCAATTTTTTAACGCCCCGACTCTACATGATATTAGTGCTACCACATTAAAAATCTTTAGCTTTCGTGTGGGTAAAGTTATTATCCTTTATATAATGTATAATATATGTCAAAAAAGGAAGAATATAATAATCTTTACATAATTATCTATACAAATGACGGAATATTTGGTAAAATATCTTTTGTAAAAAACTACGTAGGAAGGAAAAAACAATGAAAAAACTATCAGAAGGTTTAGGAAACGTGGGAGTGGTATTAATTCTTTTAGGAGGAATTTCATTTATTTTGTCATTTTTCAATCTTCAATTTAAAGCGCTTAGTTTTTTGGGAGAAAATAGGTCTGGCTTTGAAATTGCTTGTATTGTGATAGGTGTGTTATTATTCATAATTTCATCATTAATATCAAAAAATGATAAAAACGACGAAAGTAAAAAAGAGAACGAAGCGTAAATGCTACATATAATGAAAGAAGTTTTTGCAATATAGGTTAAGCTATTTTGCAAAAACTTTTTTCAAATTAGATTAAGCTATTTTGCAAAAACTTTTTTCAAATGGGGAGGATGAAAATTATATGAATTTACAAAAGAATTTGCTAAAAAAAATAATGCATATCAGTTGTAGTCTGTTGGTTACATTAAATATAGCACTATCGGTTATCAATTTATTTCAGCTATCAAGTTATTCTTTGGATTCACTTCATACAAGCATGATTACTTTTACTTCTTGGTTTTACCTGATCTTTTCAAGTATTTTATTTATCACTGGATTATTATTACCAAAAAAGGAGAAACCATTATCTCTTGATGGAAAGAAGACTAAGAGCTTGATACGAATTTTATCTCTATTTGCCTTAACCCAAGGCAGGTTGTTTTATGCCCGGGGCACAATGCGTATTAAGAGAGGTTGGAACATTACATTAATTATAGTTTTTACGATCTTCTTAGTATTAGCAGACGGATTTACAGCAATGGTTGTAACAGATGCTAGAAACTTTAATATGGTTCAAATTATTAGCAATTTTGCTTCAAATACGTATGGTCTTATTCTAACCATACAGATGTTTAGCTGGTTTCTTTTGCTTATTCTGGGGGGGATCTGGCAATATATCGATACCAAAGAACGTATCCAGGTACCAAAAGATGTTATGAACCAACCTATGAATTCATCGGATAAGATACAATGTAATTCATGTAGTACGATTTTTCAATATGATACATACAACGGTATTTGCCCGAAATGTGGAGCCTATAATCGGCTGAATCAAAACACATATTCTCGTGAGAATACATATAAGAGAAAGAAATCTGCGATGGAATTACTTAAAATTGTTTTGGCAATCTTTCTTATAATATCACTTGCAATTATTGCTACTGTAATCATAGAAGAGAAATGGAATAAGAAAAATAGACTAAGCTTTGACATCGATATACCAGAGATTAATATACCTAAAGTTGAGCCAATAGATAACTTAGCCAATGATATTCCTAAAGTTAATATACCAGAGATTAATGTACCGGAGGTTGAGCCATCGGATGGTGAGAACTTGGATACCTATTTTACAACGGAAGAAATCAATGTTTTATTAGATGAAATCAAAACTAAGAACGATTTTGATATCGTATTTCATAAAGAAATTTATGATAATGATCTAAGAAATTCTTTGGGAGAGCGCTACCATCAGGTAACTATAGTAATTGCTACTAAAGATAGTGAGAAGGCCTTTTGGTTTCAATATTTTAAGTATCAAGAAACAACAAAGGAACATAAGGCAGGAGACATTGAGTTTTACATGGGAGCTGAATCAGATTCCATCACGAAATCAGAGTTAATGGCGAATTAAAGTAAAAATCTCTTAGCTTGTAATCATAGGCTGCAAAGAATATAGCCATTATGGTGTACGCTTTCATATAGGGGGAAACAATTTCAGCTGATGATGGAAGTAAACAAGTAATAGGAGAGAGATTAGACTAAAAGAAGTTGAGTAATGATTATATAGGTCAACAAAAAAGGATCAGAAATATGTTTCTCTGGTCCTATTGTACTTTTCTTATCCATGATGACAAGTGGAAAGAGCAAATCTATTAAGGTTGATACTTTTTCTTATGAAATCATTAATAAAATTTATAATTCATCTGATATTCCTAGTAATATGATACCTATTATGACATAGAGAACAACCATATATTGCTTCTTTGAAAGTTTCTCTTTTAAGAAAATTCGTGATAATAGAATAGAAACAATACTATATGCCGAAATCAGTGGTGCTGCGACGATAGCACTACCAGACAATGCAAAAACATAAAAGAATTGTCCAATAGTTTCAAAGATAGCTGCAAACCCTTTATCACGCTCCTTGATAAGATTGAATTTCTGCTTTTTTATTACTGTGTAGTAAATGTAAGCTATAACAGCACAGAAGAAAAATGTGAATTCATAAGCCAATAAAGCATCATTTTCACTAATAAGTTTCATTTCATCCAGATAAATTGCATCTGCAAAGGTTCCTAGACCATCGATAATGCAATATAATACTGGAAAAATGATAGCTAGGAAGCCAATCTGATATTTTGGATCAATTTTTACATTATTTAAAGCTAATTCTTCGTTTTCTTTCTTCTTTTCCAATAAAGCAAGAGCAAATACACCAGTAGATATTATTATAATTGCTAATATTTCTAACCATCCAAGATCCTGTTGAAAGAATAGGAATAAGAGAATAGCAGTAATTGCACCCGAGGAATTCTGGATAGGAGAAGAAATTGATAATTCAATATACCTCAGTCCGAAGTAACCAACAGTCATAGACAATATGTAGCATAGTGAAACTGGAAAATATCGTATAATCTGAATTGGTGAGAAAGCAATATCCTTAGATAACATATACCAAAGACCATGTATCCCCATCACAAGACCAACCATGATTACGATTTTAATATGACTAAACTTATCGTTACTGTCAGAGCCTTTCTTATAAAACAAATCAGCACTACCCCAGGCAAGGGTAGTCAATAAAGCAAATATAAACCACATGTTCACACCTCGTATTTTTTATAAAATAAATAGTACGTTATGATCCTCCTTATTGCAAGTAAATAATTCATAATATTTTATCAAAAAGTGTAGATATAGAGTATTAACTGGAAGATACACGCTAGGTGAGTTTTTACGGTTCACATGTACCAACGCTTAATTACACGTAAACTTGCTAGATATCAGGCGGACGGGTTAGCTGGTTTACTGTCATCTATTCACTTTGTTAACGCACATAAATACAGGGTATTTAAAGAAAATACCCTGTATATCGAAGATTAATTAGGTTATGGTTACACCACCACTAGTATATCCTAACACTGAGTCAAGTTGTTCAAGACCAATACCGGTAATCGAGAATACCATGAGTAATCGTGTTTGTGCTGCAACTGGAATATTAATTCCTGTTAAGGAACCACTACTAAATTCACCTGCATTCACGATATTTGTGTATGACGGAGTTAATGTTATCGCAGTTCCAGGGATTGGGGTAAAAATATTATTTGGAACAGTTGAACGATAAAGCTGAGCACTTACAGTAACAATTGATTCTGGGAATGTTTGCGATGCAGCCGCACTAAAGAATGCAGCAATTGATGCTATAATTCCGTTACGAGGTACTGAAAAGGCAAAACTAATCAATTGTCCTGGTGCACCACTTAAATCTATAGTAGGACCTGGTTGTAAGGTATAGCTAATAGCGTTTCCGAATCCAACTAAGGAAACAACTGTTGGTACACCAGTCATACTAGTTGACATTGTGGTCGGTAATCCTGAGGAGAATGGTATAATAGCACCAGCCCCAGTGACCCCAGTAGCACCAGTAGCCCCAGTAGCCCCAGTAGCGCCTGTAGCCCCAGTAGCCCCAGTAGCACCAGTAGCACCAGTAGCGCCTGTAGCCCCAGTAGCACCAGTAGCGCCGGTAGCACCAGTCGCACCAGTAGCACCCGTGGCA
>JAEYWQ010000190.1 GCA_023428885.1 Bacillota bacterium | reverse complement strand
ATCTAACACCTTTTGAAAGATGAAGCCAAAATCAACCTCTTCCACTTCCTCTTTCGTCACAATTGGGATGGAGCGATATAACATATCATCGATATAATAATTCAGCGCTCCCACCATGATTCCTGATGTGACTGGAGCTTCTATGTAATCATTTAACATCAATGCGGTGGATACATTCTCTTCTTCTGAAAGCAACAGCTTTTCTTTGCTAATATCTTCTTGGAGGGTAACTGCTACTTCATTTTCTTTACCGTTAAGTACGGCAACTTTATCTGGTGGATTAGGAACTGACTCTTGATTCATATGATTCATCAGATAGTCTAATTGATAATTGTTCAAACCATACTTCATTAATTTCTTTGTATCTGACCATTTATATTCTTTATGTGGTGGCCATCCAGAACCTAGAACAGCACTGACAAAGGTCTTACCGTCAATCTTAATTGCTCCAACAAAGCAAAAGCCCGCTTTTCCAGTAAAACCTGTTTTTATTCCAATTGCTCCCTCCATCATATATAAAAAGCGATCTTTGTTATTCACAGTAAATGATCGTTTTCCAGACAGCTCATTAAATTGGTAGGTCTGTGTTTTGACAATTCTGCAAAATTCTCTATTTTTGATCGCATAACTTCCTATTAAGGATAAATCTCGGGCGGTAGTATAATGTCCTTCTTCGTCTAGACCATTCGGTGTTTTAAAGGACGTATTATTAGCTCCTATTTCCTTAGCTTTTGCAGTCATCATGTTACAAAACTCTTCTACGCTGCCTCCCACATGCTCAGCAATTGCTACAGCAGTGTCATTATGACTTTCTAACATAAGCGAATATAATAGATCACGAAGAATATACTTTTCACCATTCCTGATATTTAATTGTACAGGTGGTTGTTTTGCGGCATTCGCTGACACTGTGACTACATCATCCAAATTCGCATTCTCTAAGGTCACGATTAAAGTCATGATCTTAGTTGTGCTTGCCATGGGCACCTCTTTGTAAGCATCCTTATCATATAAAACACGCCCATTCGAAGCATCCATTAAGCATGCACAAAGGGCGTATAAGGTTAGATTTTCTTTTGTATCAGCTTTGGTCTCTGGTAGCAGATCTTGATTTAATGGATCTTCTTGATTGTCTAGATTACTTTCTTGTTCTGTGGTTAACATCCGTCCATAGTTTAAAAAAAGAGAAGCAAGTTGTTCCCCCTTAGATAGTGCTAAGCTATAGCTAACACAGCAAATTACAATAATTAAACTAAGAATCTGAACCTTCTTATTCTGAATAAACTCTTGGCGTTTTTGTATACTCAATTCAGATACAGTATTTTTATTACGTTTCATGGTATACCCTTAGGATTCTTCTTAATTCATTGTATTAGCAAATGAAAAGAATATACCTAAGGTTTTCCAATCAAAACTCATTTTTGTACTCATTGAATTTTTCATAACTACTTTAAATCTAGAATTACAATTTCTGAATTACTGGCATTTCTCATAGCCATTCCCCAGACACCAATTCCTGAACTTACAACCGTATATAAGCTCTTGTCCTTCTCCAAACCATATAAGCGTTCATTGAAAAACTGAGCAAAAAAGGTGGCAGGAAAGAACTGGCCAGCATGGGTATGCCCAGACAAAACGATATCAATACCCAGATCTCTCGCCTGCTCTAGCTCCACAGGCTGATGATCTAGACAGATTACAGGATAAGTTAAGTCTAGTCCTTGTAATAATTCAGCAAGAGAAGCTCTCTTCTTGTTAGATCTCATTGAATGATATTGATCTGTTCTTCCAATAAAATAAAAGCCTTCTTTCGCAAGCATTACCTCGTCCTCTAAGACAGTAACACCTGCCTGCTCCATCTTTAAAACCACCTCCCCCTTAAGGTTAGCAATGTATTCATGATTCCCTAGAATATAGATAATCGGTACTTCTTGACTTAACTTAGAAAAGCTATCATATGCTGCTTGCATTAGCTCATCGCTGCTACTCTCATCAAAGATATCTCCCCCTAAGACAAGATAATCCGGTTGCTCTTTATGAGCGGTATTTGTTATTAAAGCTAGGGTATCTTCATTCGTTGCAGTTCCAAGATGAAGGTCAGTCACTAACATAATGCGAACATTGTCTTGAAACTCCTTATCTAAATCAATTGTATAATTTATAATATCAATCTGCTTAACATGAGCCATACTTAAGACAGAAATTCCTATCGCTACAATGATAATTCCAATCCCTTGTCCATAATACCTTAGATAAATTTCATACCAAGCCTTATTGATTCGCTTTACTAGAAATCCTAGCAGATCGAAGAAAAGATAACATAGGATTAGATAAACTAAAAGACCAAGGAGATATGATCGGAATAAAGACACCAATGTCGCAATTCCAAAACAAGTCATATAAAACCATAACTTCTTAGATAAATACGGAGTTAGCTTTCTGATTTTCTTAAATTTCCTAACTAGATATAGTAACATGAAGAAACACATAACAATTGAAACTATTAGATGCACTTTTTATTCTCCTTTTTTTAAATGCTGCCGTAAATCATCAGCCTATGATGACTCTACGACAGCATCTTTTATCTTTCTATTCAGAAACATTCACTATTATTTGACCATTTTCGGCTAATACCTGACTTATGACATCCTCTTTAGTATACCCCAAAGCCGCTTCTCCATCAGGGAAATCAAAATAAATGACACTTCCGCTTACATTAACATTGGTAACACCCTCAGATTCTGCGAAATAGCCAATGTATTCTTCCGCCTCTTCTGCAGTTAGCTCATACCCCAACTCAACTCGCATACGCAACTGCACACAGTTTCCATCGGAATCATAGCTAAGCAAAAACATCTGTTGCGTGGAATCTTTAACCAAAGATATCACTAGGTAGTTATTGGTTTTTGGAGTAAAATATAAGTTATCTCCCTCTGTAAATTCAAAGTTAGAGAGTTCTCCATGATCGATTCCATTATTACCTGATTCATAAGTTACGTCAGTCAGATATAAGTTAGGTAATAAGGTCAATGGAGAGTAATCCTCCACTGGTGATTCAGCCACATAAAGATACTGTATCCATTGTAAGGATGTCAAAGGCGTTAAATCATTTACTTGAGTACTCGAGATCCCTAACGTCGTCAAGTTAGATAAGCTTGTTAATGGACTCAAATCTGAAATCTGAGTATGATCAAGATACAATGAGGACAATTTCGTCAAATTGGAAATTGCCTTAACATCATGGATATCGTTATTACTTGCATCCAAAGTCTCCAAGGATGTTAAACCACGAATAGCATCTAAGCTAGTGATCTTATTCCCTGAAATATAAAGGAACTTCAAGTCCTTCATATATTGAAGAGGTTCGATATCTTCATTCGTCAAGTCCATATCGTCCAGATAAAGTATCTTGGCTGTAGTTTCAAATTCCTGTCCACCTATCACTATATAATCTTCATTCAACGTTCCAAGTGGGTTAACAGGTGCTTGCGTTGGCGTTGGTGTCGCAGTTGGTGTCGGAGATGGCGTTGGTGTCGCTGAAGGTACCACTACAGTTTTAACGGTTTCATCACGTTTTCCTAAGATGATACTATACCATTCAAACTTCCAGATACAAAAGCCTAAACCTAGCAATAAAACAGCAACTACGATACCGATAATCAAGCCAGCTTTACTTTTTTTCTTAGCTGGTGAAACTGTTTGATATTGAGCTGTGTTTTGATATTGTCCTTGGGCTGTGTTTTGGTATTGTCCTTGAGCTGAGTTTTGATATTGTCCTTGATATGAACTTTGCTCCTGTGTCTGCTTGTAAGCTTGAGTTTTAAATTGTGCTTGATTTGGCTTTGCAGTCATCGCATTATTTTCCAACATGGCACGAACTTGTTGCTCTGATAAAGGATAATCAACAACTGTAATTTTCGCTGTTTTTGGATCAAACCAAGTGATTTCATTCACATAGGAACCATTAGAAAGCTGTTTTCCCCTGCTCTTATAATACCAGCCGCTTGCTCTATCTAAGATAAAGCCATCTGGAATCTCAATTACTTGTTCCTTAGGTTCTTCTAATAAAATCCCTTTAACTTCATCTTCCAATGCTTTTGATACATCTACTTCAGTAAAATCCTCTGGCTTTGTTGATATCACTGGCTCAACCATTTTTCCTGGCTCAGCTGAATGAATGGGTTCAACCGCTTTTTCTTGCTCAGTAACATACACTGGCTCAACCGTCTTCTCTGCTTGGGCTACATAAACAGGCTCATCTGCTTTCTCTGCTTGGGCTACATATACAGGCTCATCTGCTTTCTCTGCTTGAGCAACTTGAATACCCACTTGATAGGAAACATTATAACTCCCCTGATTGTCTATAACATGATTGTTCATTTCTTCTTGTTTTACCATTGGTTCAATAACATTACGCTTCGCACCACAGTAAGGACAAAATTTAACATTATCATTGCCTAATTTCGAACCACATTGATCACAAAACATTAAGAGCCCCCTTCTATAAATAGCATATTTTGGAATACTATATAAATCAACTTTAACATATCAAAATGACATTTGTCAATTACATAAAACCCTTTCTTTTTCCTTGTTTCATTGATTTATATGTCTTAATTCTGCTAAATATCCATGTTTACATATGCCATTTTAGGCAAGGCTATTATTCTTATGCTTGCTTCATTTCATCATAACTCATATTATCTAACATAATAATATCTGCTCCAGCTTCCACAGCCTCCCGGACCACATAACCCCATATGAGAAAGTGGTGCCAAAGAAATGGATGGCAAAGGAACGGATGGCAAAGGAACGGATGGCAAAAAGGAGACGGGGATGTTGTCACAATCTTATGTAACAACACCCCCGTCTCCTTATCATCTATCCCCTTGGCATCCATGCCCTTGGTATAACTTCTTAGATATCTAATTGTAACTGGATCTCTTCTTCCGCTTCTATTTTTAAATCTGCTACCTTCTCTGCATTAACGATAGGTAAATCCTCTAAGGAAGCAATTCCGAAGCTACGAAGGAACTCTTCTGTAGTACCGAATAAAATTGGGCGTCCAGGAGCGTCCAAGCGTCCAACTTCACAGGCAAGATTGTATTCCACTAGCTTATTTACAGCATGATCACACTTAACACCACGAATTTGTTCGATTTGCTGACGCGTAATTGGCTGCTTGTAAGCAATAATTGATAAGGTTTCTAATAAAACATCTGTCAAAACGTGCTTTTTCGGAACGTGAGCTATCTTCACAATAGCTTCGTACATATTTGCTTTCGTACAAAGTTGAAAAGAATTATTCAACTCAATAATCTGAATTCCTCTCTCTTCTTCTTGGTATAAATCCATCATGTTATGTATTACACGGCGAATTGTATCTACGTCATGATCTAAAGCTGCAGCAATGCGGTCTACTTCAACAGCTTCTCCCATGGTAAATAAGATTGCTTCAATCATGGCCATTAGCTTCTTTATTTCCATTGATATAGCCTAACCTTTCTCATGTTCTATCTTAATTGTCCCACTGAATTGTTTTACCAAATTATTCCATGCTAAACTCATCCACTGATGCGATATCATTCGCAAGATAATGTATCATAATATCATGAAACAATTCTTCTTGTAAGATTTCAATACGTTGCATCTTCATTAACTCCAGAATGCCAAGAAATGTGACAACTACTTCCATCTTACTTGATTGTAAATTTAACAACTTACGAAAACTAAACGTTCGATGTTCCAGTCCATACCTCTGGATATCAATGATTTTTTGTGCTAGGTTGATTTCTTCCTTCTCTATCTTTCCAAAGGTACTTCGAATCGGATCGATCTTGTCCACTTGTTTTTTCATAACCGATTGAAAAATTGAATGTAGCTTAGATAGAGTCAAATCTCCTAATAATTCAGAGATATCCACCTCTTCTTTATAATTAATAATCTCCTTAGGTACAGAATTTTCCTTAAATAACATTAACTCTGCGTCTGATTGCTTGTCCTTTAATTCATAGGAAATGAACTTATACATCTTATACTCTAACAATCGTTGCACCAATTCTGCACGTGGATCTACTTCTTCCTCCTCTTGAGTCTTTACCACTGGTAACAACATCTGAGATTTAATACGGAGTAAGGTTGCAGCCATAACTAAGAATTCACTCATAACATCGAGGTTCTTCTCATCCATTACCTGGATATATTCTAGATATTGTTCGGTGATCTCCACAATCGGAATATCATAGATATTAATTTTATTCTTATCGATCAGATGCAGCAAAAGATCTAATGGTCCTTCAAATGCCTCTAATTTTACTGGTATTCCCATAGATTATTCTCCTAAACATTACTATTTGGCCTTATGGCTCCATAATAACATAGAATGCATACAGTGCTAATATGCACTGACACCCCTATATACTCATAAATAGCTGAAATATTGTAACACAAATTTCAGGTAAAATTCCCAAGATCACTAATAAAATCCATATCATTTTAATTAGGAAATCACTTTTTAATAGTATAGTGAACTTCATAGGACTCTGAGACGTTAGTACCCATCCCATGTCCATTGATAATAATGGAAATAAATTAGTTAACAGCATACCTACGCATATTATAGCATAGGACGCTAAAAAATACATGAGAAATTCGAAGAAAAATGAGCTGTGAGTAGGGATCGAAAGATTGACATCCATCCCTAGTCCAAATCGTAATATGGATATCAATCCTAGAAATTGAACAAGCAAGGATAATAAACCAGTGATTGCTAACTTACAATTTAAGTCCTTATCTTTCATCCTGTAATAACTTGGTTTTGAAAAGCCAATACGAAACATAATGCAAAACAACAGACCTATAGGATCAATGAAATGTACTGGATTCACCTTCCCATAAGTCGTTATCATTAATTCTGCAATTGATTTTTTCCTTATATATCTACGATAAAACATGACTTTAGGAACTTCATGTAATATCATACAAAGCACTCCGGCAATCAAAGAAGCTGCCATAAAGATTAGATTTTCACGCATGTTAAGTTTTCTTACTCCTATGATTTTTTCCTTTTTATCTGGACGCATATTAATTCTGGTCGGTTAAAGAGACGAATTGGTATCGTATGATACCCTAGTCCCCGAGATAATAACATGACAGAAGCTTTCTTTTTAAAAACGCCAGCATCATACTTTGGAAAGAATTGATATCTTGGAGAGATTACCCCACCAAGCTTCCCAAGACGTATAATTCCACCATGGTTATGACCAGATAAAATCAAGTCAGCACCCCAATCCACATAATCCTCAAAATAGTCTGGAACGTGTGCTAGTAAAATGGTATAACTGTTTTTATCTGAATATGAGATGAAATCCCTTAGATCCTCCTGTGTTAATTTCTTTGGCACTCCACCTTTATTATAGTAAGCAAGTGTTAAGT
>JAEYWQ010000184.1 GCA_023428885.1 Bacillota bacterium | reverse complement strand
CTGATCGTGGACCGATTAACGGTTTACTTGCGACTCTGACTAATAATCAGAATTACTTTGAAATCCCAAGCGAATCCATTTATCGTTTCTTTTCTAAATCAGCTGGTGTAAGAGGGTTGGCTGGATTTATTAACTTTTTAATGTGGTACGGTAATACTACCATTATCTTAATGGCGGGTATTATGGGCATCGATCCTGCATTATATGAAGCTTCTCAAATCGACGGTGCAGGTGGTATGCAGACATTCCGAATGATTACATTACCATTATTAAAACCTATTTTAATCTATGTTCTTATTACAGCAATGATCGGTGGTATTCAGATGTTCGATATACCTCAATTATTAACTGCGGGTTCAGGTGCTCCAAACAATTCGTCTAAGACGGTGGTAATGTTATTGAATGATCACTTGTTTAGTAAGAACTTTGGTATGGGTGGTGCAATCTCAGTACTCTTGTTCTTCATCTCTGGTATATTAAGTTTCCTTGTATTTGCATCCTTACGTGACAGGAAGAAAGGAGAATATTAATCTATGGCATCATTAGACAAGAAGAATATTGATCAACATGCACTCAAAGAGATGAATGAAAAGTCTGGGAAAGCTGGCTTGACGATACATAGAATTATTTGTTATTTAGTTCTTATTTTTGTAACTATCATATCGTTATTACCATTTTACCTACTCTTAGTTAACTCAACCAGAGCACATGCTGATATACAAAAAGCGTTCTCCATGCTTCCTGGTAAATCATTCTTTATTAACTTAATGAATGTATTAGAGGACAAAAATACTCCGGTACTACAAGGTATGTTAAACAGTTTTATTGTAGCTGGATGTACAGCAGGAATTACAGTATATTTCTCATCTTTAACTGCTTATGGTGTTTTTGCGTATAACTTTAAGTTCAAAAAGCTAGCACATACATTTATTCTGTTAATTATGATGGTTCCAACACAGGTTTCTGCATTGGGATTTGTTAATGAGATGAGAGCTTTTAATTTGATTGATACTTTTATCCCATTAATTATTCCTGCGATTGCAGCTCCTGTTACTTATTTCTTCATAATTCAATATATGGAGAGTTCCTTGCCTCTTGAAATTGTTGAGGCTGCAAGAATTGACGGTGGAAATGAATTCTATAACTTTAATAAGATCATTCTTCCTATCGTGAAACCAGCGATGGCGGTTCAGGCAATCTTTGCTTTCGTAGGATCCTGGAACAATTATTTTATGCCAGCGTTAATCTTAGAGAAGAAGAAGACTCTACCAATTTTAATTGCAGCATTAAGAAGTGCAGATTATGCGAGGTTTGATATGGGTAAAGTATATGTATTGCTTGCAATTACAATCTTCCCATTAATTATTGTGTATTTATTTTTATCTAAGTTCATCATCCGTGGTGTTGCCCTTGGTGGAGTAAAAGGTTAATAAGATAAAGCTGGCGAGGAATCGCCAGCTTTTTTGTATATAATATTTCTATATATAATATCTTGGTAAATAAAAAGATGGTAATTGGTAAATGTCATTTAAAGAATTACCGCTAATATGGGAGGTATCACATGGAATTAGCTCACGAACTACTTGAATGGATTGTGGAAGCTGCGATATTACTCTTTGAGTATATTGGTATCGGAGTTCTAATCATTGCTGGTGCAAGGGGAATCTATGAATATATTCGAAGAAAAGATTCCACCCGTTTGAATTTAGCCAAAGGTATGGCTATGGGGCTGGAATTTAAACTTGGTAGTGAAATCCTACGAACCGTAATTGTTAGGGATTACATGGAACTCTTGACGGTTGGTGGTATTATTTTATTACGTGCAGCACTTACTTTTCTCATACATTGGGAAATCAAAATAGAAGAAATCAATCGCGAGAGTAAAGAAGCAAAAAAATAAAGGCTCTATAATTTTTTACTTTACCGCAATAAAATGCTTGATTTTACATGAACTTCATAATAATATTAAATAGGCCTGTAATGCGGCATTTTAAAATTCACTTGGGAGGTTGTATTATGATTAAGCTATATGAAAAAGGTGCCTATGTAATCAATGGCAATACGATTGTAGAAGATAACGAGGAAGCATCCTCTGCAATTTTACACCATACTGGTAAAAATGTATCTAAGGAAGAGGCAGCAAGCCAAACAATTGCATATGGAATCTTAAGTTCTCATAACACATCTGGTAACATGGATAAGTTAAAGATTAAGTTCGATAAACTAACCTCTCATGATATTACCTTTGTAGGAATTATTCAAACAGCAAGAGCCAGTGGCTTAACTGAATTTCCTGTACCTTATGTATTAACCAACTGTCACAATAGTCTATGTGCTGTTGGTGGTACAATTAATGAAGATGATCATATGTTTGGTTTATCATGTGCAAAACGTTACGGCGGTATGTATGTACCTCCTCATCAGGCAGTTATCCATCAGTTTGCCCGTGAAATGCTTGCAGGTGGTGGGAAGATGATCTTAGGTTCTGATAGCCATACCAGATATGGTGCTCTTGGTACCATGGCAATCGGTGAGGGCGGACCTGAACTTGTAAAACAGTTATTAAATAAAACCTATGATATTAATATGCCTAAGGTAGTAGGTGTTTACCTAACGGGTAAACCAAGAAAGGGTGTCGGTCCTCAAGATATCGCCCTTGCTATTATTGGTGCTACCTTTGCAAATGGCTATGTCAATAATAAAGTGATGGAGTTCTTTGGTGATGGTGTAGACAAGCTAAGCGTAGATTTTAGAATCGGTGTGGATGTTATGACAACAGAAACCACATGTTTATCCTCTATCTGGAAAACCGATTATAAAGTGAAAGAATTTTATGAGACACATTATCGCGCTTCAGAATATAAAGAATTAAATCTTGGTGAGGTTACATACTATGATGGTATGATTACAGTAGACTTATCTGAAATTAAGCCAATGATTGCAATGCCATTCCATCCAAGCAATGTTTATACCATCGATGAATTGAATGCAAATCTTTCCGATGTGTTACGCGAAGTGGAAAAGAAAGCTTTGGTAAGTCTTGATAATAATAAGGTGAAATACACCTTAACGGACAAGATTCGTAATGGGAAGCTCTACATTGAACAAGGCGTAATCGCAGGTTGTGCCGGCGGTGGCTTTGAGAATATCTGTGATGCGGCAGATATCTTAGATGGTAAGTATATTGGAGCAGATGAATTCTCATTAAGTGTTTATCCAGCAAGTCAGCCAATCTTTATGGAATTAGTTAAGAATGGCGCTGTGGCTAAATTAATGGAAACTGGTGCAACCATTCGTACCGCATTCTGCGGACCTTGCTTTGGTGCAGGTGACGTACCTGCTAACAATGGATTAAGCATCCGTCACTCCACAAGAAACTTCCCAAACCGTGAGGGATCTAAAGTAACTGCTGGACAAGTCGCTTCTGTTGCCTTGATGGATGCTCGTTCCATTGCAGCAACTGCAGCCAACAAGGGATACTTAACAAGCGCTGAAGATATAGATGTTAACTATGGCAAACCTAAATATTTCTTTGATAGTAAAATCTATGAAAATAGAGTCTACAACGGTGTTGGTAAAGCAGATCCTAGTGCAGAAGTTAAGTTTGGCCCAGGAATTGTAGATTGGCCTGCAATGGGAAGCTTAACGGAAGATATGCTACTTAAGGTGGTTTCTGTAATTCATGATCCTGTGACTACAACGGATGAATTAATTCCATCTGGTGAGACTTCATCCTATCGTTCCAATCCACTTGGTTTAGCAGAGTTTACTCTATCAAGAAAAGACCCTGCTTATGTAGGAAAAGCAAAAGAAGTACAAGTGGCTGAAAAGGCACGTCAGACAGCAAAAACTGCTGAGGAAATCTACGTAGCCAATAAGGAAGTAGAATCTGCCTTTGCTAAGATCAATGAGAAGTTCTCAGTAAATCCTCTAGAGACAGAGATTGGTAGTGTGATCTATGCAGTAAAACCAGGGGATGGATCCGCAAGAGAACAGGCAGCTAGCTGTCAAAAGGTACTTGGTGGTCTTGCTAATATTGCAAAAGAATATGCTACTAAGAGATATCGCTCTAACTTAATTAACTGGGGTATGCTTCCCTTCCTATTACCAGAGGACATCCCATTCAAGAATGGTGATTATCTCTATATAAGGGGTGTGAAAGCAGCCATAGAGAATAAGGTTTCCGAGATTCAGGCTTATGTTGTTTCTGATGACATGAAGGAGTTTAGCTTAAAGCTAGGTGAATTGACAGAGGATGAAAGAGAAATAATCTTGAAGGGTTGTTTGATTAACTATTATAGAGCTTAGATTGAAAGGCGGTAACGTGATGGCGCTATTAATTGATGGTAAAAAAATATCTGCAGAAATTAAAGATGAGCTTAAGAGTAAAGTGATTGCCTTACGTCAAGATAACAAAGAAGTAACATTAGCAGTAATACAGGTTGGACAAGATCCGGCTTCCACAGTTTATGTTGGTAATAAGAAAAAAGCTTGTGAATATATTGGTATCCGTTCTCTTGCTTATGAACTAGCAGAAGACACTAGCCAAGAGGAGTTGTTAACCATAATTAAAGCTTTAAATGAAAGAGAAGATGTGAATGGTATCTTAGTTCAGCTTCCATTACCAAAGCACATAAACGAGGATCTGGTTATTCAAACCATAGCACCTCAAAAGGATGTGGACGGCTTTCATCCACAAAGTGTTGGTACATTAAGTATAGGTCAAAAAGGTTTTGTATCTTGTACACCAGCAGGAGTGATTCAGCTTCTTAAGCGTTCTGGAATTGAGATTGAAGGCAAAGAATGTGTTGTTTTAGGCCGTAGTAATATTGTTGGCAAGCCGATGGCCCTTCTCTTATTACGAGAGAATGGAACAGTAACGATCTGTCATTCCAGAACAAAAAATTTATCAGAGATTACAAAACGTGCTGACATTTTAGTGGTGGCTATTGGTAAAGCTCGTTTTTTGACCAAGGAATACGTTAAAGATGGTGCTGTAGTTATCGATGTAGGAATTCATCGCGATGAGAATAAGAAACTTTGCGGTGACGTTGATTTTGATGATGTAATTGATCATGTAAGTGCAATAACACCGGTTCCAGGCGGGGTGGGGCCAATGACAATTGCCATGCTAATGAATAACTGTGTAGAAAGCGTATTATAAGAGACATCATCACGTTATATTAATGGTTTTATTCATGAAATTTTACTAAAATAAATAAAACTATTAAATTCCTATTTGAATTTCTAATAAAAACTGTTACAATTAGTTGATGGTAGGAAAAACGTGAAGAAATATCCAAGATTATGCTATCTATGCATAGAATAAGCTTAAGAAAGGTTTTATAATGAATATATTTTTTATCTCACTCGGTTGTGACAAGAATTTAGTTGACAGCGAGGTAATGCTAGGTTTAATAAAAGAACATGGATTGAATATTACAGATGATGAGACGAAAGCGGATATCATCATCGTAAATACATGTTGCTTTATCAATGATGCCAAAGAAGAGAGTATTAATACAATTCTTGAGATGGCAGAATACAAGAAAACAGGTAATCTAAAGGGTTTAATTGTAACAGGTTGCTTGGCTCAACGCTATAAGGATGATATCCTAAATGAAATCCCGGAAGTGGATGCTTTATTAGGTGCTTCTAGCTATGATGCCATTAATGATGTGATTGATCGCGTATTAAATGGTGAGAGGACATACGAGTTCAAAGATATCGATTACTTAACAAAGGTTAAGACCAATCGTGTGAATACAACGGGAGGATTTTTCTCTTATCTAAAGATTGCAGAAGGTTGTGATAAGCACTGCACCTATTGCGTTATTCCAAAGATTCGTGGAAATTATCGAAGTGTTCCAATGGAACAGCTCTTAGAAGAAGCTAGATTTCTAGTAGAAGGCGGAGTAAAGGAACTAATCATTATAGCGCAAGAGACTACGGTTTACGGTGTTGATTTATATGGAGAGAAGACTCTTCCAAAACTATTAAGAAAGCTCTGTGCAATTGAAGGTTTGGAATGGGTACGTATTCAATATTGTTACCCGGAGGAAATTACGGACGAGTTAATCGAGGTAATTAAGACAGAACCTAAAATCTGCCATTATTTAGATATTCCAATTCAACATGCATCCGATGATATCTTAAAACGCATGGGAAGAAGAACAACAAATCAAGAATTACGTAACTTAATTGGTAAACTTCGTGAGAATATTCCAGATATAGCTCTTCGAACTTCCTTAATAACAGGTTTTCCAGGGGAGACCGAGGAAGATCATGAGATATTAAAGGCTTTTGTTTCTGAGATGAAATTTACACGCTTAGGAGTATTTACTTACTCTAAGGAAGAAGATACACCAGCAGCGAAGATGCCAAATCAGGTATTAAAGAAGGTAAAAGTAGCACGGCAGAAAGAATTAATGAAGTTACAGCAAAAAATAGCGTTTGAACATGCTAAGTCTATGGTATCTCGTCGTTTAAAAGTCTTGATAGAGGGAAAACTCGTGGAAGAGGGGATATTTATCGGACGTACGTATATGGATGCACCGAATATTGATGGGTATATCTTTGTGAATACGCCAGATGAATTGATGTCAGGAGAATTTGTTGATGTTCTCGTAACACAAGCGAAAGAATATGATTTAATAGGGACAGCCGAATAGGCTTAAGGAGGAAAGTATGAATCTGCCAAATAAGATTACGGTTTTTAGGGTTATTATGATTCCAGTATTTCTAGTACTGATGTTATCACCGAATATTCCTAATGGGCAAATATTTGCAGCCGCTATATTTGCGATTGCTAGTTGTTCCGACTTTATTGATGGCTATCTGGCAAGAAAATATAATCTTGTTACGAATTTTGGTAAGTTTATGGATCCATTGGCCGATAAATTACTTGTATGCTCTGCTTTGATTTGTTTTGTAGAATCAGGTTTGGTACCGGCTTGGATGGTTATCGTAATCGTTGCAAGAGAGTTTATTATCTCAGGGTTCCGTTTGGTTGCTTCAGATAATGGGCTTGTCTTGGCTGCAAGCTACTGGGGAAAGTTTAAAACGGCTACTCAGATGGTTATGTGTGTCTTATTTATTGTGAATTTGGATAATCCCGCGATTAATGTCCTGGAGCAAATTTTCTTATGGGTATCATTCGCATTAACAGTAATCTCCTTGGTGGACTATTTAGTGAAGAACCGAAACATAATCTTAGATGGTAAAATGTAATTTAAAGATAGTCATATAGCAAAGTGTCCTTATTGCTTTTTGTATGCATAAACGGTTACTATGAAGCCTTGCGGCTAATAGTAACCTTTCCTTGTGTGAAGTATATTTTGAGCGCTTATCTTTGATTGTGCATGGAG
>JAEYWQ010000147.1 GCA_023428885.1 Bacillota bacterium | reverse complement strand
GGCTAATGTAACACGATATGGATTTAACCAAGCATGAAAGGATAATCCTAAGTTATGTGCAATCTCAACCATAATCTCAAGTGGATCAAAACCTGGGTCCACTCCTTGAGTTCCAGAAACGTACTTTGACCATGGGAAATATTTAGAATCATACATTGCGTCTCCAAATGGACGAATATGTACAACAACAGCATTCATACCCATACTAGAAACCTTCTCAAACATTGTTGTTACATGTTTTCTAAATTCACTCTCCGTGTAACCTGTTGACTTGAATTCCAGATAGGAAATCCAAACAGCATGAAAGTCGATTGAAACATGAAGCTTTGTTGTTGTAATATTGCCTTTGATATCCGTAACCTTAAAACTTAACCAACCACTTTCTTTCATCTTTATTGTAGGTTTTTTGGTAATATCTATACCTACTTCTTCCCAAACTGGATTATCTGGTGTACTTACCGAACCATCCAAATACAGGATACTTTGAATCCCGTAGTCGCTACTAGCTTCTACTGTTACGGTTGCAATAGAATCTTTCACCTTATAAGTTGCATTTACCACAGGTGCTGTTCCTTCTACAATTAACTCGGCTGCATAAGTTGGTAGCGCAATTGTAATCATCATGCATAAGGATAACAAAAGAGCTGTAATTCTTCTAATATGTTTTACTTTCATCCATCTTCCCCCTTTATCGATTTGTCGGATAAGCATTAAAAATGTTTACCACGGTATTAAAAATTGTTTGAGCTGCTTTCTTTTGATATGTGGATGAAAGAAGCTTGGCTTTATCACTAGGATTTGTTAAGAAAGCTAACTCAATTAATACTGCAGGAACAGTATTCTCACGAACCACAACAAATGCCTTATCAATTGTTCCAAGGTTCTTAGTACCAAGGCTTGCTGATAATGAGTTCACTAAGCTAGAAGCCAGGATTTTGCTGGTTAGTCCAGTAACCCCTCTCCCCTTGTTGACAGAACTATAATATACACTTGTACCTCTAGCAGCTGTGTTTGTGGCTGCATTACAGTGTACGCTGATAAAAAGGTCTGCTTCTGTTTCTTTGGAATAATCAGCACGATCGTAAAGATCGATTAAGGTATCATCTACTCTTGTAAAGTATACCTTTATATCAGAATCTTTAAAAGCCTCTTTGGCATATATATTCAAGACGTTATAGTTTATATTCTTTTCTTTTGCACTTCCATGGATGGCACCTGGATCATAACCTCCATGACCAGCATCTAAAAGTACGATCTTATCGTAAAATTCACTAGGTTGTCCTACAGAAAGACTTAATATGTTGTCTTTTACTGTATAATTATAACCTTGAATCTTATCAGTTGTGATTGTAATTACTGTTTGATTGCTTGAATTATAGCTTACTTTAATACTAGAAACTGATTCATGCGTATTTGAGATAGGATTCTGCTCAAAGAATTTACGGTGATCTCCTGGTAAGTAGAGTAAAATTTGTCGTTTGTAATAACGGTCCTCATCCGTGATTTTTGATTCTGCAATCCCAGCAGGTAGCGTTACATGAATCACAGAGTTGTCAATTACTGGAATGTTATCCTGACCAATATAAAAAGTGCTTGTTGCCCCTTCTTGCTTGATTTGATAAGTAGCATCCTTAGAAGGTTTGTGAACAATCAAAAAGGAAGAATTATCAGCAGGTGCCTGTAATATAACATGATCTAGACTGCTTTTTGATGTTTCCTTGGCAGAATAAACTAAATCACCAATATTATTTTTAGTTAAGTCAAGTTGAATATAGAAATTATCCTGATCCTCTGTTACTTTAGGTTGTAAGGCTGTTAATCCTGTAAGTGACAGAATAGACCTGCCATTGATATCACGATTTGCACTAATATCAGTTAAGTAATTCGGATAAACAGTAATGAAAATTGAAGAATTATCTTCACTTGCAACTAGTTTATAGTTGGTATTCTCAGCTTTTGTTGTTATAATTACCTTCGTTTTCATAGAACTAGGATCATATTCAATCTTAGCATCTTGCAATAGATCATTATGAAAGCCTAGCTGATTTGTGTTACTATAGGTATTCTCCAGTTCTAAGGTAATTGTTGTTCCCTCCTGAGATGAAGTCACCTTTGAAAATGGATTCGTAAATTGTAATTGCACAATAGAAGTTTCATTTGTTGTCACAAGATTTTGAATACCAATTAAACTAGAGAAATAAGCTTCAGGATTTGTTAAGGTCTTAGATAGGCTCCATGCTTCTTTTGCTTCTTCTAGGGAAGAAGAAATACTTGTAGATTGCTTCCATGTAAAATACTGAACAGGATTATTCTGAATTGGTGTTGCGCTACTTCCTGAGGATATCACAATATTGGGTTTCACTCCAACCTTATCTGTGCTGGTAATCTCTGAAATCTTCTTATCCGAATTCCACTTATAATCATATCCAAGTGCTTGTGAAACAAACTGGCCTGGTACTAATACAGCCTCTACATTGGTTTCTAGGTTCTTAACTAATTTCGGAGCCATCTTACAATCCACTACTTGTCCATTAATATAAGCCAAACTACTGTCTAACTCCATCTCCAGTGTAATATCACCTTTGATAAAAGTCAGTTTCTTAGTACTTTTATTATACCTATAATCCACTCCTAGGTGATTATAAAACACACGATAGGCTTGAATCATTGCTGTATTTCCCATAATAATTGATGGCATATTCGTAACATTAACATTACTACCATCTACGCTAACTCGTCCGGATACTCCTGTATAGTTTACATTTTGATTGTCATAACTTAATTGCAGCGCTTTGTTTATCGTAACAGTTCCTACCTGACTATTCCACTCATAATAATAGCCGAAAGTCTCGGCAACAAACCTCGTTGGAACTAAGATTGCAACTTTTCCGGACTTTGCATACTTCATAGAAATTGGTGTGGTATTCATCTCAACTGATTTACCATTCACCACTGCTGTCTTACTTCCTAATGTTAAAAGCAAAGTAGTACTAGCACTCTTAAACGTTATTGTCTTTTTATCCTTGTTATAATAGGTTTTTATTCCAAGCTTATCTCGAAAAATTGGAACAT
>JAEYWQ010000134.1 GCA_023428885.1 Bacillota bacterium | reverse complement strand
AGGAAGTACAGGCCAAAGCAGATGCGATTAACAAATAATTGAATCGCTTTAACCCTGAAACAGTACATTTATTTCAAGTGGAAGTTGGGGTAGAACCATTTAATGCATACTTGTATGAATCTATGGGAATTCAACTATCGATTAGTTATGATAGGGCAGGAGAAGTATTCTGGGACCATGCTGTCACATATCAGCCAACAGATGGAATCGAAGATTTTTTATGCTATCTACATGAAAAAGGAATTCGAAGTGGCGTTATCAGTAATATCTCATTTACTGGAAAAGCATTAACAGATAGGATAAACCGCTTATTACCAAAGAATTATTTTGAAATGATTCTGGCCAGCAGCGAGTATGTGTTTCGTAAACCGAATCCAAGAATCTTCCAACTAGCATTAACAAAAGCTGACTTAAAAGCAGAAGATGTATGGTATGTAGGAGATAATTATAAATGTGATGTACTTGGTTCAAAAGAAGCAGGAATGTTGCCAATTTGGTACACGGGTGCCATCGATTTTAAGCAGGATATGAACAACGATTGCTTGAAAATAGCAACATGGGAAGAATTAAGGAGTATAATTGAGCAGCTATAAAAGAAGGAACCTTGAATGATATCAAGGTTCCTTCTTAATTTGCGCGAAAGCAAAGTGAGCATTGCAAGCTTGCTTGCATATATGCGAACGCGTACGCGAACTTTGATAAGAATTCCTCTTAATTTTCAGTACACTTTGTTTTATCGTAGCCATTTTTCCTAAATATTTATATTATATTACATAAATTTTCATAATTACTATTTACCATATTAATTTTTTGATTTATACTAAGGCATGGTACTTATTTTACAAAATAGTAATATATGGATTGTATTTGTCTGTATCATATATAAGTTTACTCTTATAGCTAAATCTGTAATATAAACTACAAACGTGATAAAACTTGAAATGAGGTGAATTAATGGATTATCAGAGTTTATTTTCTGCAATTTCATTTGTTGCAGTCTTTGTCTATTTGTCGATAGGAATAAGTACGCTTAGGATTAACATAAAATCTATGTTGAATAAGGTATTCTTCCTATTATGTGTCACTTATGCCATATGGTCCTTCGCTTATGCGTTTGCCTATCTATCTACGGATTACTATGTGTTTAGTATCTGGAATCGAATTGCCGCTCTAGGTTGGTGCACTTTTAGTTCAATAACCTTATACTTAGTTTTATTGATTACAGATCATAAGTGTGTAAAGAAACGGATTGTTCAGCTTGTCATTCATCTTCCCGCTATCTTATCTTTGTTTATGACTGTGATAGTGATAGGGGATGGAATAGATACTCCGAAGATGTTATCTCGTATTTTTAACCTTGGAAATTTTACATATAATTTCTCTTATCTTTCCTTGAGTATGATATTGTTACTTGTCTGGGGTATAAGAGCAAAGCAAAAAAGAATAAAGTTGCAAGCAAGAATCCTAATTGTATCATCCATCATTCCATTTTTCTTAAACCTATTAACACAAACAATACTTCCTTTGTTAGAGGTTAAGAAAGTTCCTCTTATGGGGCAGATATATTCAATGATTATGATTATAGGCACTTATATCGTAATCAAGAGATATAAATTCTTAACAATTCCAGAACAAGTTGTTTTCGAACAAGTAGAGAATAGAATTATTGATATGATTGTGGTGGTAAATGATAAAGGAGACCTGATTAAGGTTTCTAAGCAGACTTTGAATATGTTAGGTTATCAGGAAGATGAATTACTTAACAGGAATATTACAGATTTGTTCAATCCAGAATATAAGGACAGATTTAGTTTGGATCGTCTGATGCAACCTGAGGTTCGTTATCATGATGTAGAGATTCTAGGAAAGAGTGGTGAGCTCTTACCTATTGATTTTCATTCCTATTCCATCTGGGACAAGCGCATCAAAGATTTTCTTGGAGCAGCCATTGTGATGCAGGATATTAGTATAGAGCATGAATTAAGAAAGGCGAACGAAGAACTTCATCAAATCAATATTCGAGATGGGCTAACAAACTTATATAATCATCAATATTCCTATGAACTACTACAAAAGGAAATTGAAGATATCAATATTACATGCAGTGAGAAGCCCTTATCCTTAATCATGCTGGATCTTGATTATTTTAAGCTGGTAAATGATACCTTTGGTCATCTTTTTGGCGACTATGTCTTGAAAAAGGTTGCCTATATACTCAAAAGAATAGTTAAGAAAGTTGGGCATGTAGGAAGATTTGGTGGTGAGGAATTTATTATTATTCTTCCTTGTATTGGACTGGAAAAAGCAGTTGAATTGGCAGAAAGAATTCGTATTGAAATCGAACAATTCCCGTTTGAAGAGAACCTTCACTTGACGGTTAGTCTTGGGGTTAACCAATATAAGAATCAGGTTTCTATCGATTTTGTAAAAGAGACAGATGACTTTTTATACCGTGCAAAACAAAATGGTAGAAATCGAGTAGAGTATGAATGATTAGCTTTCGTTTTTATTTGAAATATTTTTATTGACAAATCAAGCTCATTGGACTATGATTGCATATAATAAAGAAAGGCAGTGACGAAAAGGAGTACATATTTTCCGAGATCGCAGAGAGGGAATGGTTGGTGAGAATTCTCATAAAGAAGGTATGGAAGCAGTTTCTGAGCCATGAACCGAACACTTAGATATCTTAATGTAAGCGGATGATTCGTAATATAGATATCGATTTAAAGTAGGCTTCATCGGGTGTTCGCCCGTTATAGCGGAAGCAGTTTATCGAAGTGTCGATGGAACTGGCATGAGAGCAGAGTTTCTCTGAATTTAGGTGGTAACACGGATTAATTAATTCGCCCTAAGCTATACTAGCTTAGGGCTTTTTTTCTGCAAAGCAGACGCTTAGATATGTGATGAAAAGGAGAGATGTTATGAGAATTATTGGAAAAACCAAAAAACTTGAAAATGTGGCTTATGATGTAAGAGGACCAGTAGTAGATGAAGCGGACAGAATGATCGAACAAGGGATTAAAATAATGAAATTAAACATTGGTAATCCAGCGCCTTTTGGATTTGAAGCACCAAATGAAATTATTAGCGATATGATGGCGAATTTAAGTAATTCAGAAGGATATTCTGATTCAAAAGGAATCTTTTCAGCAAGAAAAGCGATTATGCAATACTGTCAGTTGAAGAATATTCCTAATGTGGGAATGCACGATATCTACACAGGTAATGGTGTAAGTGAATTAATCTCCATGTCCATGCAAGGACTTCTTGATAGTGGTGATGAAATACTCATTCCATCACCAGATTATCCTCTTTGGACGGCAGCAGCAACGCTAGCTGGTGGTAAGGTAGTTCATTATATCTGTGATGAGCAATCAGACTGGAATCCAGATATTGAGGATATCAAGAAGAAGGTATCTGACAAAACAAAGGGTATCGTAATTATCAATCCGAATAATCCAACAGGTGCTCTATATCCTAAAGAAATTCTGGAGCAGATTGTAGAAGTAGCTAGAGAGCATGAATTAATTATCTTTTCAGATGAGATTTATGACCGATTAGTTATGGATGGCAGAGAGCATGTCTCCATAGCTTCATTAGCACCTGATTTAATGACAGTAACCTTTAATGGATTATCCAAATCCCACCGAATTGCAGGTTTTCGAGTTGGTTGGATGTGTTTAAGTGGCGACAAATCGAAAGCTCAAGGTTATATTGAAGGTTTGAATATGCTTTCTTCCATGCGACTTTGCTCCAATGTACCAGCTCAGCAGATTATACAAACTGCTTTGGGTGGATACCAAAGTTCTGATGAACTTTTACTTCCAGGAGGTCGTATTTACGAACAAAGAGAATATATCACAGAGCGTCTTAACAATATTCCAGGGATTACGTTTGTAAAGCCTAAAGCTGCATTTTATATCTTCCCTAAGATTGATACAAAGAGATATCATATCTTAAATGATGAGAAATTCGTTCTGGACTTTCTTAAAGAACAACACGTTCTTATGGTTCATGGCGGTGGGTTTAACTGGAGTCAGCCTGATCACTTTAGAATAGTGTATTTACCAAGAGTTGAAGAATTAAAGGTGGCTATGGATCGTTTTGAAATGTTTTTACATGGTTATAAGGGACAAAAATAGATTTTGATACAATGAAATAGTAACATAACAAGTCCTGAGCTGTAAGTATTACGTATTTTCATCAAACGATAACTACATGTTCAGGACTTTTCTAAGGGTTTAACACATTATCTTTAGAGGAAAGTTATCTTAACTGATCCATCTGTTCTTTGCGATGTCTTTGTTTTTCCTTGGTATTTTCTAAGGTATCTTGGCTCATATGGTCTGCATTGTGATTTAAGTAACCCTCGGTATATTTATATCTTTTTTCTAGATTTTCTAGTTGATTATGATTGCTATGCTCCCCATGAACTATAATATTCTTTAAGTGATCAATCTCTTCTTGGCGTTCTTGCTGAATTTTACCTACATGCTCCATGTTTTGCTTGGAACTTGGGATTTCTCTTGTGTTTTCTAGATGTCTTTGAGTACGTGTTTCTTTCTCTACTAGATTCTCTAATTGGTCAATTCGTCTTTCATTTTCCTTACAATTTTGATTATCCATAAGCTTCCTCCTAAAATAAATAAAATTATTTCATTGGTAGCTTCTCCGAAAGAAAGGTCAGTTATGCTGTAATGATTTTCAAGCAAATACTTATTTTATAATAAAATATTACCTTTATCAAAATTTTAAATTTTGCGACAATACAATATCAAAAAATATTTGTGGTTAGAGTGGGAAAACATAAACTGTTATGCTATAATTTATTATGTTATTTAAGGAATAAGGAAAGGGTTAAGATATGAATGGAAACAATCGAGCTGATGTAAAAATCGGTGCACGTGTGAATATAGTATTAAAAGCTGACCAAGGTAGCGGAAAGCGAACTGAGGGTATTGTAGCAAAAATATTAACGAATAGTTCAACTCACCCACATGGGATTAAAGTGATGCTAACGGATGGCCAGGTAGGGCGGGTTCAAGAAATTCTATAAAAGAAAGAGATATATAATTATCACAGGAGGTAATATGATATCAGAAGAAATGTTACAAGGGATAAAAGGCATGTGTGCTGGTAAAGAAAATATCAAGCTTACCCTGGCAGTTCTCAAGGACGGACAGATTGAAAAAAAGTTATTTGGCTGTGATGGTGTGGAACTTCCCTACCAGTCCTATCATTATGAGATTGGTTCCATTACTAAGACCTTTACTGCTGCGATTGTTGCTAAAGCAGTACTGAATGGGTTAATATCCTTAGAGGATCGAATTGATCAATACTTACCTGAGCTGGATAAGTCAAAGCTTCACCCAACAATTCAAAGTCTTGTTACACACACCTCTGGCTACCCAGCAGATTCAGCAGAGATTGATGAGGCTTTTGTGAAAGCTGGATCAGACAACATGTTTGATCAGTTTACTTATGATTATATCATTAATGTAATCAATCAGATAGATTTAGAAGATAAGGTATATGATGCAAACTACTCGAATCTTGGGATTGGGGTATTATCAATGGTCTTAGAGAAGGCTTTTGGAAAATCAATTCATACCTTGATGCAGGAACAAATCGATGAATGGAAACTACATGATACTTTCCTAGGAGTAAAACCTTGTGAACGTATGGATCTAGAAGGATACAATGAAAAGAATGTATGCTTTGGAAATCTGTTATGGAGTGAAGAATGTATGATAGGACCTGCTGGTTATTTGTATTCAACGGCAGAGGACTTAATAACATATGCTAAGTTGCAGATGAATGAATCCAACGAGCAACTACATTTATGCCAGCAAACATTGGCACCTTATCAAAGAGGTGAAGGGACGCCGCTTGATATAGGAATCTGTTGGATATTGATTCCTGGATTTAACATAATCTTTCATAATGGCGGAACCAAGGGTTTCCATACCATTCTGTGTATGAGTCAGAGCTGTAACACAGCAGTGATTATGCTTTGTAATTATATGCTTGAGGATGTGAGTAATATAGCAATCAACGGATTAGTCAGATTAACTAGTGGAAAAAATCGAGGCTAGGATGGAACTGCATACGAAAAAGCTAATTAAATGATATAGGGAGAGTGTTAAGATGAAGGATATTGATATGCTCATCAGTGATTTTAAGGGGTTAAAGGAAGTGAATGCATTTACAATTGGAGGTTCTCGAGCTACAGGAAGATCGGATGAGAAGTCAGATTATGATGTATACATATACATTAATCAAGCAATTTCTGAAGAAATTAGGACACAGATTTTAGAAAAACATTGTAGTTATATGGAGATTGGTAACCATTACTGGGAGTTAGAAGACAATTGCACCTTGAATAATGGAATAGACATTGATATAATTTATCGTGATTTGGAGCAATTTAAGGGTGAAATCAAGAGTGTGGTAGATGATCATATCAGTCATAATGGCTATACTACCTGTATGTGGCATAATCTTGTGACAGCTCAGATTATATTTGATAAAACGGGAGAATTAACGTCGCTAAAGAAATCTTATCAGCGTTCCTATCCACAAGAATTGAAAAAAAACATCATAGGACAGAATATAAGGTTATTAAGTGGTGTTTTACCCTCCTATGATTTACAGATTAAGAAAGCTATTGAGCGTAAGGATCTCGTAAGTATCAATCATAGAGTGACTGAATTTTTAGCAAGCTACTTTGATATCATCTTTGCCCTGAATGAGATGACACATCCTGGTGAAAAACGTCAGATGTCAATATGTCTAGAACAGTGCAAATTACTTCCTTTAAACTTTGAGAAAAACTTAAATCGTTTATTTTACTCTATGTTTGATGGAGAAGTAGTAAACCAGGTTATCAATGATATAGTTTTAGAAATAAAACATCTAGCTTTTTAAGCTAGATGTTTTGATTAGCATAAAAAACAAGGAAGGATAAAAACAATGACAGATAAAGAGCAAGAAATCTTGGACAAGATGACAAAGGTATGTATATGTAAGGCGATTCCAAGATCTAAAATGAAACAAGCAATTAAAGATGGCTGTAAGACCTTAGAAGAGGTTCGAAAATACACAGGAGCAGGTTCTGGTCCTTGTGGCGGGAGAAGATGTACTCCTAAGATTTTGGCATTATTGGATGAAGCCAAAGAAGATAATTAAAGTTATAGCATAACGGATGAAGGCAAGGAAGAGACCGATGTAATTATGAAACTAAGGAAGAGATAAGGTGAAAAATGCAATTTAAAGAATTAAACATTATAACAGAAATTCTAAAATCATTAGAAAATGAGAACTATACGGAGCCGACGCCAATTCAGGAAAAAGCAATCCCCTTGATATTAAGTGGGAGAGATTTACTCGGATGTGCACAGACGGGTACTGGAAAGACGGCGGCTTTTGCCATACCAACCTTACAATTACTCTGTGAAGATAAAGCTTTTCAAAAACAACTTCGCGTGTTAGTGATTACTCCGACCAGAGAACTGGCACTTCAGATTTATGACAGTTATTGTACGTATGGAAGATATACAAAGTTAACCTATGGTGTTATCTTTGGCGGAGTTTCTCAAAAACCTCAGGAAGAAGCTTTGAAACAAGGTGTGAACATTTTGGTGGCTACTCCAGGTCGATTGATTGACTTAATCAATCAAAAACGCATCGATTTGAGCCATATCAAGACATTGATCCTAGATGAAGCAGATCGCATGTTAGATATGGGATTTATCCAGGATGTGAACAAGATTGTTGCTAAGATTCCGAAAGAAAGACAAACCCTGCTTTTCTCAGCAACTATGCCAGCAGCGATTGCCACGATGGCAGCAAGCATGCTTAAAAATCCTGCTAAAATAACGATCACACCTGTTTCGTCTACGGTAGAAACCATTCAACAGTATCTATATTATGTGGATAAGGAAAACAAGAAAAATCTCTTACTTCATCTATTAAAAGATAAGTCGATTGAGTCAGTCTTAGTATTTACACGGACAAAACATGGTGCTGACCGAATTGTACGTCAGTTAGAAAAGGTGAAAGTAAAAGCTCAAGCCATTCATGGAGACAAATCTCAAGGAGCAAGACAACTTGCATTAAATTCTTTTAAGAATAAGTCTTTGCGTATTCTAGTAGCTACAGATATTGCAGCCAGAGGTATCGACATCGATGAGTTATCCCATGTAATTAATTACGATGTACCTAATGAAGCAGAAACTTACGTTCATCGTATTGGTAGAACTGGTCGTGCTGGACTTAGTGGTGTGGCAATTACGTTTTGTGACTTTGATGAGAAACCTTTGGTCGCAGAAATTGAAAGCCTGATTCGAAACCGTATTCAAGAGGTTAAGGACCATCCATTTCCATTAGTTCATAATTTCCCTGCCGTGAAAACAACACAAGCACGCAAGAAACCAAAACATGAAAACACTTTAGTTACAAGTGATCATGTTGAATCCTTAACAACATCTGTTACGAAACAAGAGGCTGTTAAACAATTGCATTCCTCGACGAAAAAAAAGATGAGAATGACAGCGGATGGAAGCTTAAAAGAAAGAAAGAGTAGATTTCGACCTTCAACTTTAGGAAAATCGAGAAGAGATAAGTAATATTAGGACGGGGATGTTGATACACTTGTTAAGTGTCAACATCCCCGTCCATTGGCTTTTCTGGTTCTAGCTCATAAATATATCAGGAAATTGATTTACAATACCAGTAGTCATCATATCTGCCATCTCTAATGCCTGTCTTTCAATGTTATCGAATGTGGCTATTGAGTCAGCATAGTTTTGTGTTAACATATCAACTGCTTCCTGCTTAGTCATTGCAAGATGATCATAAAGCATGGATCTCCAGCTTTCCTGTGACCAATAAGGATTTATACTTGCAAGAAAGGCCGCTATTTCATCTGCATTGGCATACCATCTTTTTTCAGCATCTGCTGCCGCATTATTATCACCTGCCTTGGCAGCCTTTACAAGCTCGGCAGCAATCACAAGATGATTGGTAAATAAATTGGTGAATTGGTTAGCAATCTCTTCTCCATATAATTGCGATAATAAAGCCCCAAAATCTTCTGGATTTTGGAGAAGACGATTCGTAACAAATTCTACATCTGGTAAGTCAAAGACCATACTTACAATGGTGAGTCTGGTCCAATAAACATGTTGTTCCCACAGCAAGCGCAAATAATTATTGAGATCTGCTTCGTCCAAGGTAATCATCATTGAGGCAGGTTGAGGAGATTGCATGAAACTTTGGGATCCTGCAGGTACACAGATTTGCTGCCCGATATGGAGTCTATTAATATCGATACCTGGATTAAGATTAGCGATTGCTTGGATAGTAGTACCATATTGATTGGCTATTAACCATAATGAATCATTTGCTTTGATTGTATAAAGAAAAGTTCCTGATGGACATGAAGGCATATTATCACTACCTTGAGTATTTTATTATATCATATGACAATGGGTGGCTGATGTTCTCATGCTTAATAACTTGAAGTGAAATTTATCTAAACATCGATATTAGCTGTAACTCATGAATAGAAAAAGGACTTAGTCTGTATGAAACAGAACTAAGTCCAAGGAATCTTAATTACACTAGATTCACATGATGTCTTCCTTTCGGAATAATAAATGGTGAACCAGAAACAGGATCCTTAATTACAGAGCAATCAAGACCGAATACTTGATGGATTAATTCTTCTGTAATTACTTGAGAAGGATGACCTTCTGACACCAGCTTTCCTTTATGAAGAGCAAAGATATAATCAGCATAACGGGCAGACAGATTAATATCATGTAATACCATAACGATGGTAGTAGCTCTTTTTCGATTCAAATCAGTTAATAAATCCAAAATCTCAACCTGATATGTGATATCAAGGAAGGTGGTTGGCTCATCCAATAATAGAATATCAGTTTGTTGAGCAAGCGCCATGGCAATCCATACACGCTGGCGTTGCCCACCTGATAATTCATCGATATTTCGATTGGCTAGATCAGTAATCCCCATAATTTCAAGAGCTTCCTCCACCGCCTCAAAATCTTTTTTACCGAAGCCTTTTAATAAGGTCTGATAAGGAAATCGTCCTCTTCCAACCAGGTCTGCAACCGCAATTCCTTCTGGAACGATAGGAGATTGGGGAAGAAGTCCTAACACTTGTGCTAACTGCTTGGCTGGAAACTCTTTGATCTTTTTTCCATTCAAAACAATTTCTCCGCTGCTTGGTTTAATCAAACGAGCAAGGGTCTTAAGTAGGGTAGACTTTCCACAGCCATTTTCACCAATGATGACACTGATTTTATTACTTGGGATTACCAGGTTAATATCATCCAGAATGATTTTATTGTCATACCCAGCTTTGATATGATTTGCTTGAAATAGTAATGGTGTTTTCATGCGGCTCCTCCAGTGCGATTCATTCGAATAAGTAAAAATAGGAGATAAGGTGCTCCTAGGATTCCTGTGATGATACCCACAGGAAACTTAACATTAAAGGCGAATTGTCCAATGATATCTGCACCAAGTACCAAAGAAGCACCAACGAAACCAGCAGGCAAGACGCTGGAATTACCAGAACCAACGAGTTTACTAGCAATTGGTCCTGCAAGAAATGCTACAAAGGCAATTGGACCGGTCACGGCGGTTGCAAAGGCAATTAGAAACACAGAACAAAGAATGAGTAGAAGTCTTGAGTGATCTGCCCTTAAGCCTAGAGTAATTGCTGTATGTTCTCCTAGTTCTAAGATCTTTAAATGTTTTCCTAAAGATAATAGTAATATCCCACAGATGAATACCACGAGGAAAAGTACCGGTATATTTTTCATCTGCATTCCATTGAGACTTCCACTGAGCCATCTCATGGCTGCAGGAACATCATATTGTGAAGCTCTTAATAATAGATAGGATACCGTGGCATTGAGCATAGCTTGAACACCAATACCGATCAGGATTAAACGACCTCCAGAGAAACTTCCACCACGAGAAAGTACGTAGATGAATACAGCTACCAAAAGACCTGCTATCACAGCAGCAATGGAAACAAAACTACCGCTGACATTCAGTATTAGGATACAAAAAACAGCTGCTACACTAGAACCAGAAGTTACTCCTATGATATCAGGACTGGCTAAAGGGTTTCGAAGCATGGTTTGAAAGGTGTTTCCTGCCATACCAAATGCTAAACCACTTAATAGTCCTGCCAACATTCTAGGTAATCGAATGGTTTGAATCGCAAAGCTTGCAGCTTTAATCTCTTCACCTAAGAGTACCCGTATCACCACATCAAGGGGATACCAAGTGTTTCCCAGTAAAAGCAGGGAAATGCATAGAGCTAACGTTATTATGGCTAGCAATAGGGTTACTGTGCGAAAACGAAACTGTCGTTTCTGATAACCTGATTTCATTAAATTTTGTGGATTCCTTGTCATAATGATCGTACCTTCGCTCTCCTAGCAATAAATATAAGAATTGGAGCACCTAGGAATGCAGTGACAATCCCTGCTTCAAGTTCACTTGGACTACCAATCAGTCTTCCGATAACATCGGATATAGTTAAGATAATTGCGCCGCCCAGGGCCGACATTGGAATGGTGACCACAAGGTTAGGACCACAGATGAGACGCATAATATGAGGGACCATTAAGCCAACAAAACCAATAGGTCCAGCAAGTGCAGTTGTGGCCCCACATAGAAGAACACCTGCAAACGCAACAATAATTCTTACCATACCGGTTCGAACACCTAAACCGGTAGCAACTTCATCTCCTAAGGCCATAGCATTCAAGGTGGGAGCAGACACGACACCAATGATCAGTCCTATGACAAGAAAAGGAATCACAATTGCGATTCCTTCCCATGTTGCTCCACTGATACTTCCTACTTGCCAGAAGCGGAATGCATTCATAACGTCTGTTCGAGGTAATACGATGGCACTTACCAAGGAAGATAGAGCAGCGCTAGTAGCTGCACCAGCTAAGGCCAGCTTGATTGGTGTTGCACCACCAGATCCCATCGAACCAATTCCATAAACGAAGACTGCTGTCAAAGCAGCACCAACCAAGGCAAAGCAGATATATTCATTGGCTGAGTCTATATGAAAGAAAGCAATTCCACTTACTACAAAAAGGGAAGCACCAGTATTGACACCTAAAATACTTGGATCTGCGATAGGATTCCGGGTGATGGCTTGCATAAGTGCACCAGAGACACCCAAAGCAGAACCGGCAATTAAGCCAAATACCGTTCTTGGTATACGTTCAAGGACAACAATACGATCAATTGAAGTTGCATTCTTTCCTAATAAAGCATCTAAGACTTTGGTAAAGCTCACATAACGTGCACCAAAGGCCAGAGAAGCAATAGAACATATTAGTAAACATATTATACTGGCAATCAGTATTTTAAGTATTTTACATTTTTTCATTCTTTCTTTACTCCCGTACAATAGCCATAGCTATGTGAATAATTAATTATTTCACTGCTGCAGCAAGAATGCTTAAATATTCATCAATGGTAGCAGGAATTGATAGCGCACTTGGTGTACCTGAGGCAGCAAGTGGTGTGCCATCCTCGATCAGAGCAACGCTACCCTTTGCAATTGCTGGAACTGTTCCAAGAAGAGCATCTGCTTGTAATGCCTCTAAAAGATCAGAATTGCCATAAGCTACGATAATATCAATATCTGCTAAGATATCTGCATTTTCAGCACTTAACTCAAGAGCAAAGCTGGAGGAATCTGTTGCTAAGTTGAGAACACTCTCAGGGAAAGCCATACCTAAATCAGTGAGGTAAGCAGCTCTTGGATCACTTGGAAGATATACATAGAACTTACCAAGGTCCGATGGGCTAAAGTAGAAGAATGCTGCTGATTTGCCGTTAAGTTCGGGATACTGGCTAACTTTTTCTGAAATTAAAGTATCCAGATCTACTACTAATTGCTCACCTTCTGCCTGCATTCCCATGCCAGTAGCATCCATAATAATCTGGTCACGCCAGAAGGTTTGCCATGCAAGAGTTGGGTAAGCTACAACTGGTGCAATCTGGCTTAAGATATCATATTCTTCTTGAGTGATACCAGAATAAGCAGCAAGGATAACATCAGGTTGGGAATCACTAATCGCTTCGAAATCTAAACCAGCAGTATCATTGTAGAGGATAGGGTTTTCAACGCCTAGTTCCTTGAATTTTGCTAATGTCCATGGTAACAATCCACTACCATCTGTAACACCATAATTCGCCATAGATACACCAACAGGGACAACACCTAAAGCCAAAGGAGTATCTTGATTGCCCCAGGAAATAGTAGCAATACGTTCTGGTTTACTC
>JAEYWQ010000072.1 GCA_023428885.1 Bacillota bacterium | reverse complement strand
GGGTCTGCGACGCTTTTGTATCATTCATACAAAAATATGAATAATGTATGAGTAGTATTTCCCTTTGTATTTAAATTTCACCTCGGAAAAGATGGAGCTAAGCCGACATAAGTTTTTTCAAAGTTCTTCTCCTAAAAAGTGCTTTAGCCATCTTCTTTGATTTCCTTATAAAGACTAAAAACCGTTATAAAGAAGAAAGCATACACCATTTATCGAAGTGTAAAAGGTGAATAATGAAATTGGTGTACACCGATTGCTGATATATTGGATTTATTTTATATGATATGTTAATATTGCATTAAGGGTTTTTAAACAGGAATGTATAGTATATAGATTATTAATATAATTTCCACAACAAATACTTGCAGTAACATATTTTTTTTGCAAGGTATTATCTTAGAGTCTATGCTATATTGCAGTTGGAGGTGAGATTAGCGATGGAATGGCTAAGCAAGATGAACGATGCTTTGAATTATATAGAGTTAAATTTGGAGGGCAAAATCGACTATCATGAAGTTGCCCATATTGCCTGTTCTTCTTTAACTCGCTTTCAAAGAATGTTTACTTTCATGACAGATATGACAATTGGAGATTATGTGCGGTTCAGAAAAATGTCACTTGCTGCAGAAGATTTGAAAAACACCGATGTTAAGGTAGTCGATTTAGCTATAAAATACGGATATGAATCTCCGGAGGCATTTACAAGAGCGTTTCAGCTATTTCACGGTATGCCGCCGACTATCGTTCGAAAGCTAGGTATATCTAAGACCTATCATCCAATCTCCTTCCAAATAAATATAAACGGAGGTAATATAATGATAGGTTCAAAACAGTTGGTTCGTATTGAAGAACTAAACAACTTAAAAGTAGTATCTTTTCAAGCACATTGCAAGGAGCCTGAAAAGCAAGCGTGGAATAGAATGCGCGAATGGGCTGTAAAAAATTTGAATGACTATAAAGCTAGAAGGTACATCGGTTATGCACCTTACGGACATCATCCCGCAGGTAGTGAAGAGGATTTCCACGAATATAATGCTTTGATGCTTTTGTATGGTGAAGAAGGTAAGTATGTAGACATGTTCGGTGCGAAAGTAATTGATGCTCCAAAGGGATTATTTCTTGTAGGAGATGTGGTGCTGAACGAATTCAACGATAACGGAACCGTAGATATAGGCTCATCGATGAAGAAATCATCGCAGACCATATATGAATGCATGCTAGATATGGAGGACTATGACATTGATTTGAACGAACGAACCTATTTAGAAGAGCACATTTTTCAGAAGGAATGGTTTTTAGCAGATAATCCCGAAGAATTTCAAGCAGAATACAGGTTTTGGCTACCAATCAAGAAGAAATAGCTGTTGATGGTTTTAGGAGGTGTAATGGGATAACAAATATCCTTGTGGAGCGGAGGTTGGCTCAATTATCGTGTTACGAACAAAGAGCAATTGCAGGACTTAATGAAGAAAATAGGTATAAAAGTATATAAGCATAGCAAATGAGCTTAATATGTAAAACTAAATAAAGATTCTTCTTATCAAAGGAATGTGATATTACAAGCTGTAATATAAGTAAAGCTATATCAACGTGTACTGAATGCTCAAGTCATCCATGCGATAGAATTAATAAGTTTTATGAGTGGCAAGCGAATCATGATACCAAAATCCAGAAATGTAGTACGCAACTGTTACGTACTACAATTTTTAAACTTGTCTAGTGAATAAATTGCTAATATTATTTATATAAGTCGATAGCTCAACATTTAACATTGGGGGGTGAGTTTATAAACATAACATATGTCAATCCAGGATTTCAGGCGATGATTGATAGTATTATGTCATTTCAAACTGAGGGAGAAACACCTTATTGGTCAAATTCTCTATTTTATTTTTTTCCAACACTAAATAAAGATTTACTTCTGACTCTTGATTTTAATGCAAAGAGAAAACATATTTACAACGAATTAAACGAAATATATCACGAGCAAGAATCCTTGATAAATGAAAACGTTGAAAAATATAACAAGCATTGGGGAAAATATAGATCACAAATCGAAGCTGCTCTATCTGATGCATTTGAAGTAGATTCACATTTGCTGTTTAATGATTTAAGAGCTGAGATATGTCTAAATCCAGTGTCACCAAGATTTCTAAAGGAACGATATTTTCAAATTTTCTATCTAAATAGTGAGCGTGGTGCAATTGGTATTTCAATCCACGAGATTATTCATTATCTATGGTTTCATGTATGGAATCATAATTTTAATGATAGCTATGCCGAGTATGAACGACCATCATTAAAGTGGATTTTAAGTGAAATGGTAGTAGAAAGTATTATGCGTGATGATAGACTTAGCTCAATTAACCCATATTTTCCAAGGGAGAACGGTGGATGTGTATATGGCTATTTTCTGGATTTGAAATTGGATGGCAGAATGGCACTTGATGTTATTGAAGAATACTATCAATGTAATAATATCAGAAAGTTCATGTATGAAAGTTATGCCTATTGTCAAAAGCATGAGGAAGCAATCAGATTACATATAAATGAAGCAGAAAAGAAAATTTGAATTACTTTTTTGGAGGGAATATGCAAATAATTTTTGATTTGGATGGAACATTATTTCAAAGAATTAATTGAAATACCGTTCCATACTTAATGAAAGAGATTGGGAAGTCTTATTTTATAGGACTTCCCAATCTCTTTCTACGATTGGAAGTGTGCAAGGTATCCATTTTATGGGTTATGATGTAGACGAAGAAATTTATGTGTGATAGAATAAATTAAGAGTATTGTTTGTAGTACGATTTCAGCGAACTGGAGAGTTAATATTGGAGGGGTTATGAAGAATGAAACTAGCACTTTTACTAAAATATCTCCGTTTCTATTAATGCCTGTAGTATACATATTTTATTGCACTTTCATTTTTACATTTTTAAGTAACGCCTTTGGCTGTGGGTGTTTTCCGTCTCCAAATGCCAATGATGTGAAAGTTATATTCTGGATATTTGCTGCTTTACTTGATATTATATTACTAATTATAATATCAAGAACCATTAGAAAACATAGATTTATTTATATCTCATTCGGTATTTTATGGATTATTATGAATGCTTATATATATAACAATTCAATATATGCAAAGTAAAAACCAAGCTATGATAATTAAATAAGGCTGAGTATATTTAAATTAATGGAGGGAGTTACAAATGTCAATGGAAAAACAACTGGAATTAGTTGCAAAGGCTTACGATAGATGTATTGAATTAGGTAGAAATGGTATATATTCAAAACATCCTGAGTGCATCACAAATGACAAAGACTATCCATTGTATCTAAAGGCTACAACAGGAGGATTAGATTCGGAGAGCGGAAGTAAAGAAGTAAGAGACTTCTTATCTCCTAGCGTGAATATGAAATATGTTGACCTTGGGTGTTGTCTGAACCTTATGTTTCGAGGGTATGATAAATGGCCATCTACATATTATGGGGTTGATATAAGTAGCGAAACAATAAAGCTTCTCAAAGAATTTGCTACAAAAAAGAACTTGGCAATTGGCTCATTATTTTGTGGTGGTATTCACGAAACGCCTTTTGATGATAACAGTTTTGATATAGGTGCAAGTATAGGAGTGCTTGAATATTTTGATAGAAATTATGTAGAAAAAGCTCTCACGGAAGTTCACCGAATCATGAAACACGATGGAAGATTCGTCCTTGATATACCTAACATTGAAAATCCAATGCGCAGAATTATGAGTTTAATAGAGGAACATAGAGGCTGCCCTAATAAATTTGATATGACACCACAAGAGTTTAATGTTTTAGTAGAGAATTATTTTGAAGTAGATAAAACCGTGAACATCGATACCGTAGCTATGATTCAATATTTCTTGAGATGTAAAAAGTGATTGGCAGATAAATGTGAATGAAAATGGGGGTTTTACAGATGATACAAATAGACAAAGATATAGGATAAAAGATGTAACTAATGTCGTAAATGAAAAATCTCCAAGCTTTTCTGGTATTGTAACCCGGGAATGCAAAGGTAAATTATGGGTTGACAATATTGAAAAACCAAGAATAGCAATCGCTGAATCCTATGCAGTAGGAAGTTTCGCATTTCTTGGAACATATGAAAGGAATGAAGACTTTATAAATCTAAAAGATTATCTAGAAAATGAGTTATTTCATCATTTAAAGAAAAGTGGATATGAATGTTTTGAGTTTTCTATTGAAAGTGAAAACCTAGATAAAAATATCTTAGAAATCTTTCAAGATAAATCAATCCAAACAGAAAAAGAATTCTCGTTCAGAGTGTATGAAGTAGCTAAAAATAGTTTGAGTATTCCCAGTGAATATGAATTAAGAAAAGTAGATGATATATTCTGGAATATGTTAACAGAAGACAAATTTGAAAATGTGGATTTCTTAAAAGTTCGCTTGTTGGAATCTTGGAACTCGTTTGAAGAATTTTCGGATAAAAGTGTTGCTTATTGTGTTATTTTCGATAATAGAATCGTTGCTGTAATGGTTGGAACTGCAAGTTTTAATCATGTGATAGCTATAGATATTGAAACAGAGGAAATGCATAGAAGAAAGGGATTGGCTTATGCTATGGCGATAGAGTTCATAAATGATTGCTTGAAGAATGAGTTTATTCCACAATGGGATTGTGTTGAATCAAACCAAAATTCATATAACATGGCTAAAAAATTAGGATTTGAAAAAATAAATGAAAATATAGTCTATTGGTTCAATATTTAATCAAGAATATGTAAGACGAGTCAGATGTGTAAAAAGAGTCAGATGAGTACTCAATTAAGTATGTAAAGAATGGATGATTCTAAATGGCAGGAAAGCTAGTAAAGTTAAGCTTTCCTGTTCTTTATTTGGAGGGTGAGGCCGTTGTTTTAGCTTACAAGGAAGGTCTTTTTGTTTTTGGACACACTTAACTAATCAATATTAAGGACAAGTAAACACAGATCGCTAATGTAGTTAGTTATTAAATAACTGTGAGTTACTAAAACAGTTAAAGATTTACATGATTATATGTATTGTATTTGTTAATAAAATAAGATATAGTTATAACTTGTATAATAATTTTGGGGACTGTGAATAAGACATATGAGAAGAACTAGGAGAGCTAGAAAGTCATGATGAATGAAAAGAAACCATATATACTCGTTTTTGGTGTATCAATCTATGATATCTTTGGATTTGCAAATAATAACTACAAAGGTCGGGATTCAAATCCAGGAAAGGTTAGAGTATCCTACGGTGGTGTCTGCAGAAATATTGCAGAGAATATGGCAAGAGTTGGGATGAATCTAAAATTTATATCCGTTGTTGGAGATGATGAAAAAGGAAGATCAATCTTACAACATGCAGAATCACTAGGAATTGACATGAAGGATTCCCTTGTGGTTTGTGGAGAGTCAACACCAACCTATATGGCGATTATGAATGAGCAGGGAGAAATGGAATCAGCCATTGTTGATATGAGTTTAACGGATCAAATATCAGAAGAATTTGTTGATTCTAAGGAAGATATCATTCATAATTCTGAATATATGGTTTTAGGAGCTGACAACCCTAGAATCATGGAATATATTTTAACTAAGTATCAAGGAACGACTAAATTTATCCTAGATCCGGTATCAAGTGCTAGAGTTCAGAAGATAACGCATTTAATCAAATACTTCTATATGATTAAACCAAACCGTCATGAAGCAGAAGTCCTATGCGGATTTAAAATAGATAACATAGAAGACATAAGAAAAGCAGGAAAATGCTTATTGGATTATGGTGTTAAAGATGTATTTATCAGCTTAGATGAAGAGGGAATCTACTATAATAATGGCCAGGCAGAAGGAATAATTAAAGCAAATCAAGTGCCAGTAGTTAATGTAACAGGTGCAGGGGATTCTTGTGTTGCAGGCTTAAGTTATGGCTATATGAATGGTCTAAGTATTGTGGATACGTTAAAGTACGCGATTGCTATGTCTGTTATTACGATATCCCATGTAGAAACCATACACCCTAAAATGAATCATGATATGGTACAAACTTATATTAAAAATTTGGATTGGACAGAGATAAGATTTTAATGATACCCCTTTTGTTGGACAATAAATAATTGTCTAATGAAAGGGTTTTTTGCTCTTATAGCAATTGTGAAAGTGTAGAAAGTATACATTGAAAACAAATAAACAAACAAAATATGGGAATTTAATTTGATATTTATTTCTTTTGATGTATAATATTAACAAACTAAGTTTAATAAAAATAAAGAAATAGCATCAATTTGTGGGATATCATGATAACGATGTGGGCAGTATACCTGCTAAATGCTGTGGTTTGTCGCTAATCTTTGTCAAAACCAAAGGTTAGCGATTTGTATATTTTCACGAAAAGTGCAGGTAAAAGAATATTTTCAGGAGGGGAAATTTGAATTTAAAAAATAAACCACTAATCTATTGGCTTGGGGGTTCAACTTGTGCGGGAAAAACAACGATTTCCAATGCTCTTGCTGCAAAATATGGAGTTACAGTTTATCACTGTGATGAGTATTTAGGACAACATATTGAAAAGTCGAATGAGCTGGAACATCCAAATTTAAATAAAATAGCGAATGCTAGTTGGGATGATATTCTTAGCATGAATGTAGGAAATTATTTAAATTGGACTACGGCTTCATTCAGTGAAGAATTTGAAATGATTTTAGAAGATTTGGATCAGTTACCTGATGATAAACCGATAGTAGTTGAAGGGATAAACTTACTACCTAGACTTATCAAAGAAAAGCTTGTCGATATTAACCAGGCTGTTTGGCTAGTAGCTGATGAGACCTTTTATAAAAATCATCAAATGAAAAGAAAAGGATTGTTTGAAAGAATAAGTGAATGTTCAAACCCAGATCAAGCCTTGCAAAATTATATGAATGATGATTTAGCATTTGGTAAATACGTACTAGATGAGACTATAAAATTGGCTTTGAATGTAATAGAAATAGCAAACGAGAGTGATATGGAGAAGAATATTGAACTCATTTCTAGTTACTTCAATTTGGTTTAAGAGGACAGGTTAGTTAATCAAAAGAATGCAAAAAAAGGAGTTCTATATGCTTAATGTTTTCGTTGAAGGAATTCCTGGAAGTGGGAAAAGTACATTACTAGGTAAATTACAAAAGAGTCTTCCAGAGTATACTTTTTATTATGAAGGAGATTTTTCACCTATTGAACTTGCTTGGTGCTCATATATGACAAGCGAACAGTATAATAAGGTGATTAACGATTGGCCGCAACAAGAGGCAAATATAAGAGAAAATTCTAAAAAAGAAGGTAATCATTACATAGTATCATATACCCGAATCCATATTGATAATCATGAATTCTATAGTTATATGGAGCAAAACGAAATATACGGTGGGCGTAGAACTGTTCAAGATTTTAGTAAAATCGTAATGGAAAGGTTTCATAAATTAAATGGGACCGGAAATGTCTTTGAATGCTCATTTTTTCAAAATATAATTGAGGAATTAATGCTATTTGCTGAATATGACGATGATCAGATTATGGATTTCTACAGAAAGTTGATAGCTAATATTACAAATAATTTTCTGGTAATTCGATTGATAAGTAGCG
>JAEYWQ010000066.1 GCA_023428885.1 Bacillota bacterium | reverse complement strand
CTAATACACATTGCAATAGAATAGCTTTTACCCTTCCGATTCCAGGAATGCTCATCAGTTCATGCTGAGTCATATACTGTAATCCACACAAGCCTTTTTCACAGGACTTGTGGTTTAGTATCTTAACAGCCACATCAGTTGATCGTAAGTTCCTAGTACCATTACGCAATATTACTGCAAGTAATTCCGCATCGGATAAAGCTCTGGCTCCATACATCTCACACTTCTCATAAGGTTGTTCTGATACCGGTAATTCTTTCATTGTAATACCATCACCTTGCATATCGCAAGACTGCTTGCGATACTGCCTTAATAGGCGGTGTGAAATAGAAGATTTCACACTTTCATCCATCCGTAAACTCCATTCCATCTCTCCAAGAAAGTTTCGGATTATAAGGAAAAACGGGCCAATTTAACCCACTAAATCACCTTTTATAATAACATAGTATTCCCCATTTGTACACTAGTAATTGTGTTTTTATCATAGTAAACATCAGTATATAGCATATTATAGGTCATTGTACTCATATTGCTCTTATGCTATTTTACTAGTTCCATTTACGCGTTCCAGATGGTATGTTAATTCACCAACTTCCTATCATTGGATCAAATTTGCATCCACTAATTTCTGAAGTGACATCATAATACCAAGCTTTGCATGAAACCACGTTAAGCCACCTTGAAAATAAACCGCATACGGAGGCTGAATTGGGGCATCTGCAGAAAGTTCAATAGAAGATCCTTGAACAAAGGCTCCTGCCGCCATAATCACATCGCAATTGTAGCCAGGCATAGCCCAAGGCTCTGGAACCACATGGCTATCCACTGGTGCTGCTGCTTGAATTCCACGACAAAAAGCAACAACTGCCTCCTTCGATCCTAAGGTTACCGCTTGAATAATATCAAAACGTTCCTCACTTCCATTAGGTATCACGGCAAAGCCTAATTTCTCATAAACATTTGCAGCAAAGATAGCACCCTTTAAGGCACCTGCAACTACGGTTGGAGCTAAGAATAAGCCCTGATACAAGAGACCATTGATGCCAAGCGTAGCCCCTACTTCTTTTCCAAGACCAGGAGCGGTCAGACGATATGCAGCATTTTCAACATATTCTTCTTTTCCTACAATATAACCTCCAATTGGTGCTAAACCACCACCTGGATTCTTTATTAAGGAGCCTACGCAAAGATCTGCCCCTACTTCGGTTGGTTCTATGCTTTCCACAAACTCACCATAGCAGTTATCTACCATACAAATCACTTCTGCTTTCAACTTTTTCACAAAAGCGATTAATTCTCCGATTTGCTTAACACTTAGTGATGGTCTGGTCTGATATCCTTTGGAACGTTGAATGGTCACTAATTTTGTACGTTCATTGATGGAAGCTTTGATTTTATCATAATCAAAACTTCCATCTTCTAATAAATCCACCTGTGCATAGGTAATTCCATATTCCGCTAAGGATCCACGGGCAGGGGTAATACCAATCACCCCTTCTAAGGTATCGTATGGTTTTCCAATCGGAGATAAGATCTCATCTCCTGGACGAAGATTTCCAGAGAGAGCAATCGTCAAAGCATGTGTTCCGCTAATAAGCTGCGGACGTACCAAGGCTGATTCTGCCTTAAATACCTGAGCATAGACTTCCTCTAAGGTATCTCTTCCTAAATCGTTATAACCATAACCAGTAGTTGCAGCAAAATGAGTGTCTGATACACGATTATCCTGCATCGCCTTTAATACCTTTAACTGATTGTATTCAGCAATCTGGTCAATTTTTTTAAATCGCTCTTCCAAGTTACTTTCAATTTCTTCACTAAACTTAAGTACTTTATCCGAGATCTTCATCTCCTTGTATATATCTTTCATTTTATCTCCACACCTTTCAATGATACATAACTTTTCACTTTGTTTGGGCTAACTTTTTAGTATGCCACTTTCTTTCAGAATAGCAATCATATATTCTAACATCTTCCCTGTGTTATATTCAAAATCCGGTTTATGAATCCATGTCACCTGATCTTCTCTTTTAAACCAGGTAAGCTGGCGTTTGGCAAAATGTCTTGTATCCCGCTTTAGCACATAAATCGCTTCTTCGAGACTGCATTCCCCATTCAAATATGCTAAGATTTCCTTGTAGCCTAAGCCTTGCATACTAACTAAATCTTTTGAATATCCCATTTCCTTTAAGCTTTTCACTTCTTTCAGTAAGCCCTCTTCAAGCATCAGATCTATTCGACGCTCGATATTGGTATATAGCTTATCTCGATGGTCATTTAATACAAAGTACACATAATTATAAGGGGACTGCCTTTGGCTCTGCTCCTTATTATGTTCTGAAATCTTACGTCCTGTCTGATAATAGTATTCTAAGGCACGTATCACTTTCTTTACATTATTTTCGTGAATAGCATCGGCAGATTCAGGGTCCACTTCCTGAAGTTTATGATGAAGATAAGTAGCTCCATACTCTTTTGCTAGAGATTCAAGTTCCTGGCGATAATTGTCTTCCTCTTCGTTTTCTGAAAAATCCACATCCTTTATAATGGATTGAATATAAAAGCCAGTCCCCCCAACTAGGATAGGAATCTTACCCTGCTGATAGATTTCTTCCATGTATTGTTTCGCAAGGGTTTGGAATTTCACAACATTGAACTCAACTTCTGGAGTAAACTCATCAATCAGGTAATGCTTAACCCCTTCCATTTCATCAGGTTGAATCTTGGCAGTTCCAATATCCATAGTTTTATAAACCTGCATGGAATCCGCTGAGATAATTTCACCGTTCACAGCTTTTGCAAGTTCAATGGATAGTTTCGTTTTACCAACTGAAGTTGGTCCTGTTAATATAATTAATGGTTTCATAGGAACCTTTCTTTTACATAATATACTAGGCTTTGGTTTATACTTTCCAAGTGTTCCTGTAAGATTATAATACTCGTTTGAATTTCTTCTCCAATTCATATTTTGTCATGGATACGATAATTGGCCTTCCGTGTGGACAGTGGAATGGATTCTCTAAGGAAAGTAATTGTTCAATCAAATTCTTAGCTTCGATCGTTGACAATTTATGATTTCCTTTTACCGCTGCCTTACAAGACATGGACGCAATCTTTTCTAAGATGACATCAGGAGTCCCCTTTGGAACATCTTGTACCAAATCATCTAGAAAATCAAGAAACAGGTCTTGCCCAGATAAGCCGTACATATCAGCTGGAACACCACTGACGGCATACTCTTTCCCACCAAATGGCTCAATTTCAAAGCCTAAGCGCTTTAATAAATCCTCATGTTGTTTTAATACTTCTTCTTCCTTTAAATTAAGAGTTAGAATCATAGGAGGACTAATCATCTGCGACTCTCCTTGCTTTTCTTCTAATCGTTTCATGGTTTTTTCGTACAGGATCTTCTCATGTGCTGCATGCTGGTCGATAATATAAAGCTGCTGATCACATTCTACCATCCAATAGGTGGCAAAAACCTGCCCAACGATTACATAGCTCTTCTTATGATCTTCTGCTGTAAGAAAACTCTCCTGTTGAATATTTTCTAGTTTAACCTGCATGTTTTCTAGTTTGGCTTGAGAGTTTTCCAGTTTCACCTGAGTACTTTCTTGTTCAACTTGAGTACCTTCATGTTTTACTTGAGCACTTTCTTGTTTTACTTGAGCACTTTCTTGTTTTACTTGACAAGTCATATGATTCTCTGATAAAGATTCTGTAGACTGGTCATGTCGCAGGAAAGCCTCATCTTGAATTTGCGATACTACTTCGCTATTTTCCTCTGACTTATCAAAAATGTTCTCTTCTTTCCTTACTGTCGCCTGATAGACACTTGACTCCTTCGCATTCAAAACAACTTCACGAAGTTTGGCAAGTTCTGTATCCTTGGTGGAACCTAGAACATCATATCTGGAAAGTGAACTAAGAAAGCCCTTACTAGAAGTTTGCACGGGTTTTATACTGGATAAACGGCTCTTCTCAAAAGGTTCAGGGACGGCTTGATACACCTTCTTTTCCTCTTTCTCTGTAGTATTCATCTCCATATCAGGTATCATATTGGCATTCGATAGAGCAAGCTTTAAGGTTTGATGTACCAGCTGATAAACTTCTTCAGCTTCCGTAAACCGAATCTCCATCTTGGTAGGATGAACGTTCACATCGATTTTATTGGAAGGAACATGCAGATGCAAGGCGGTAAAGGGATACTTGTGTTGCATCGAATATGGTTTATAAGCTTCTTCGATTGCTTTCCCAATGATGGCACTCTTAATATATCTACCATTGATAAAGTAGTTCTCAAAGTTACGATTGCCACGGGAAATGATAGGTTTTCCGATAAAACCCTCAATTGATACTTCCCCAAAACTATTCTGGATTGGGACTAATTCGGCTGCAATACTTCGGCCAAATACATGATAGATAATATCTTTCAGTTGACTATTACCAAACGTATGTAGCACAGTTTTATTATTATTAATAAATTTAAATGAGATCTCAGGATGGGAAATTGCTAAACGTTCTATGAGATCACTGATATAAGCTGCTTCCGTATTGGCAGATTTTAAAAACTTCTTGCGTGCAGGGGTATTAAAAAACAGATTACGTACCAGGAAGGTTGTCCCATCAGGGCAACCAATTTCACTTAAGTTTTGCTCTTCCCCACCTTCAATGATATAACGCGCTCCAATCAGAGAGGATCTTGTCTTTGTCACAAGCTCCACCTGAGCTACTGATGCGATGCTTGATAATGCTTCTCCACGAAAGCCAAGACTACCGATGGTTAGTAAATCCTCAACCGACCGGATCTTACTGGTAGAATGGCGTATAAAAGCAACCGGAATCTCTTCTTTGTTGATTCCGGCCCCATTATCGGTAATACGAATAAAGCTAACGCCGCCATCTTTGATTTCACACGTAATGGCAGTGGCATTTGCATCTATTGCATTTTCAATCAGTTCTTTCACCACGGAGGCTGGGCGTTCCACCACTTCACCAGCCGCGATTTGATTGATTGTATTTTGATCTAAAACCGTAATGTTTGACATATGAATGACCATGCCTTTCTTTATCGAATCTTTTGCTGTAACTGATACAGCAGATTCATTGCTTCCATTGGTGTTAGTTTCATAAGGTCGATTGTTTTTAACTCCTGAATAACCTCGTCCTTGTTATTGTTATCGAATAAGGATAACTGGTCAAAGTCTTCCTTAATCTTCTTTGTTGGTGATTTTGTGCTAGTAGTCACCACTTCCATATTACGAACCTTATCGGTGATGTCATTGTTACTTAATTCATCAACAATTTCTCTGGCTCGCTTTAAGACTACCTCTGGTACTCCTGCTAATTTTGCCACCTGAATACCATAACTCTTATCCGCTCCACCTTTTACTATCTTACGCAAGAAGACAATATCTTCTCCTTGCTCTTTTACCGCGATACAATAATTAATTACACCTTCAATCTTGCCTTCTAGCTCAGTTAGTTCATGATAATGAGTTGCAAATAAGGTTTTTGCTCCCAGTATCTTTGGATTGCTAATGTGTTCAATGACCGCCCAAGCAATGCTTAAGCCGTCAAAGGTACTTGTACCTCGTCCAATTTCATCCAGGATTAATAAGCTATTCTTCGTAGCATTTCTTAAGATATTAGCTACTTCCGTCATCTCCACCATGAAGGTACTTTGACCACTGGCTAAATCATCAGAAGCTCCCACGCGGGTAAATATTCGGTCCACAATACCGATCTCGGCGTTATCTGCCGGTACAAAACTACCGATTTGCGCCATTAGGACAATCAATGCTGTTTGTCGCATGTAAGTGGACTTTCCTGCCATATTAGGTCCGGTTATGATAGAGACTCTCTTATCGTTATTATTTAAGAAGGTATCATTTGCAACAAACATATCGTTTGGAATCATTTGCTCAACCACCGGATGGCGGCCATTTTTAATATCTATAATTCCAGAATTGTTAACCTTTGGTCTTACAAAATTATGACGTTCAGCAACGTACGCCATTGATGCAATCGCATCTAATTTAGCAATTGCTTTTGCTGTGGTTTGAATTCGTAAAACTTGCGCTCCAATGCTATCTCGTACCTCTGCAAATAAGTCATATTCTAAGGAGAATAAGCGGTCTTCTGCATTTAATATCTTATCTTCTAATTCTTTTAATTCTGCTGTAGTATAACGCTCAGCATTTGCTAAGGTCTGCTTTCGAATCCAGTGAGAAGGTACCAGGTTCGCATAAGAATTCGTTACTTCTAGGTAATAACCAAAGACACGATTAAACTTTACTTTTAAATTCTTAATTCCTGTTGCTTCTTTTTCTCTGCTTTCAAGTTCGGCAAGCCAAACTTTTCCCTCAGTCTTTGCTTTACGAAGCGTGTCTACTTCTTCATGAAAGCCTTCCTTAATGATGCCACCCTCTTTTAATCCAATCGGTGCTTCTTCAGCTATGGCCTTCTCAATCAATTCATGTAAATCAGTTAGCGGGTCAAGTTCCTCATGCAGCTGAATTAATCCTTTGGATTCAAAGGTGGAAAGCAGATATCTAATTGGTGGGAGCATAGAAAGAGAAGAAGAAAATGCAATCAAATCTCTAGGATTGGCACTCTTATAACTAATCTTACCCATCAGTCTCTCTAAATCATAAATTGAATTTAAGTATTCTCTTAGCTCTTCTCTGGTAATCATATTCTCATTCAATTCTGAAATAGAATCGTAACGAGCATGGATTTCCTCTACAGATAACAAAGGCTGTTCCACATAGGTTCGAAGTAAGCGAGCACCCATGGCAGTTTTTGTTTTATCTAGAACCCAAAGTAGAGACCCCCTCTTTTGCTTTTCGCGAAGCGTCTCCGTTAATTCTAAATTTCGACGTGAAGAGCTGTCGATTAACATGTATTTATTCGTTGTATATGGTGATATATGTGTTAGGTGATCCAGTGAGTTTTTCTGTGTTTGATATAAATATTGCAAAACTGCACCAGCTGCATTCACACCAATGGTATAGTCCTTTAAGCCCAATCCATCCAAGGCTTGTACATGAAAATGCTCAAAGATTGCTTTTACACACATCTGTGTGTCATAAAACCAGTCATCTAACATCTGAAAGGAAATCTGATACCGCTCCTTCAAATCCTCCATGTTGATTCCTGAGATTGTTAAGGCTGGATTGCATATGATCTCAGAAGGAGAAAATTTATAAATCTCATCCATCAACTTTCGAATGGAATCTACCTCTGTCATATAGAAATCACCTGTGGTAATATCCACAGTTGAAATACCACAGTTATTATCATTGTAGATAATGCCCATTAAGTAATTGTTCTTGCTCTCATCCAAGGCTTGTGTATTGAGATTCGTACCTGGAGTTACAATACGAATGACTTCTCGTTTTACGATTCCTTTGGCTAACTTAGGATCTTCCACCTGCTCACAGATGGCTACACGGTAGCCTTTATTCACCAGCTTGGTAAGATAGCCATCCACCGCATGATATGGGATTCCACACATAGGCGCTCGTTCTTCCTGGCCACAGTTCTTTCCTGTCAATGTAATCTCAAGTTCTTTCGAAGCGATCAGCGCATCCTCGAAGAACATCTCATAAAAATCCCCTAAACGATAGAACAAGATGCAATCTTTATATTGTTCTTTCGTTTGCATATATTGTTGCATCATCGGCGTCAACTCTGCCATCTTTCGTTCTCCCTTTCTAAACTATAACATTAAACCAGTGTCTTCCATCAAATCATTACCATCTGCAGCGGTGGTTGCTAATACATCACAACGTTCATTCTGTGGATGTCCAGCATGCCCTTTGACCCAGCAGAAATTCACTTGATGAGCTTTCATTGCCTCTAACAATCTCTTCCAGAGATCAACATTTTTGACCGGTTCATTCTTACCACGTTTCCAACCTTTTTTGATCCATCCTTCAATCCAGTGGTCATTAAAGGCTTTTACTACATATTGGGAATCAGAATACAAGATAACTTCACAAGGTTTAGTCAGTGCTTCTAATCCAATGATAGCTGCCATTAACTCCATACGATTATTAGTAGTTCTTTTAAACCCACCGGAATACTCTCTGATATGTTCTACTCCTGTAGAATCTATATAAGATAAGATGGTTCCATAACCACCTGGACCATCTGGGTTGCCTCTTGCCGCCCCATCGGTATAAACAGTAACTTTCATACGAATAACCATACCTTTCCATAGTAGTGGAACAAAGTGTACCTCGCACACTCTCGCGACCAAAGATCCTTTGAAAGCACACTTTGTTCCCGCGCCGACCGGGT
>JAEYWQ010000022.1 GCA_023428885.1 Bacillota bacterium | reverse complement strand
GTGTTCTTATGAAGAACTTAAAGGTAAAAAGTAAAATGCTAATCCTGGTATTTTCAATTTTCATTACTGTACTTGCAACAGGAATTATAGCATTAGGGAATTTGCAAGAATCTATTAGTAAATCAGTGGACATGTTAGAGAGTACCATTCGAAGAGATTACGACAATAATATTAAAGAACAGGTGACAAATGTAATTTCTCTGTTAGACACTATTTACAAGAGTCAGGAAGCAGGATTATATACCTTAGAAGAAGCACAAAAACTAAGTGCAGACTTAGTTCGTGAGTTGCGTTATAATGAGAGCGGATATTTCTGGATCGATACCATCAATGGTGATAATATTGTACTACTTGGTAATGAGACAGAAGGAACTAATCGTATGGCTGCCAAGGATGCCAATGGATACGAGATGATCAGAGAAATTATACGCGTTGGACAAGAACCAGATGGTGGGTTTACTGATTATGTATTCCCAAAAGCAGGAGAAACTGAGTCTTCTCCAAAGCGAGGTTATAGTAAGTTATTTGCACCATATGGATGGATTGTTGGTACTGGTAACTACACTGATCATATCGATGATATCATTGCTGATGAGAAAGCGCAAGAAGTTGAAAGAATAACCAAGATTGCAATTATATTTATTGTTGTTCTTGTATCCTTGTTGGGAATCATAGGATTTATTGCTATATCAATTAGTATTAGTGTTTCAGGTTCTGTTTTAGCAGCGATGAAGTATCTAGAACCTATCTCTGCGGGAGACTTTACACAAGAGTTACCAAAACAGTTAAGTAAGAGGAAAGACGAATTTGGAATTCTTGGTGTTAAGTTAAATGAAATGAGACAAGAGATGTGTACATTAATTCGTGAAGTTCAATCCAGTGAATATAAATTAAATGAAGTAATTTCTCAAATTGAAACTAACATATATCGCCAAGCCGAGGCGATTGAGGGCGTTTCTTCAACAACACAGGAATTAGCTGCAAGCATGGAAGAAACAGCCGCAACATCAGAAGCAATTAATGAAATATCGAATGAGATTGAAAATGCCAGCAAAAACATTGCAATTAGAGCTCAAGAGGGAGCCCACCAAGCATCGTCCATTCATAACCGTGCTCAAGCAATTAAGGTGCAGACACAAGAGCAGAGAAGTCAAACAACGAAGATTCATACCAATATCAAAATAAGTCTTGAACAGGCATTAAAAGATGCCCGTGTTGTTGAGGAAATCGAGATTTTATCTTCTGCAATTATGGACATTACAGATCAAACAAATCTTCTTGCATTAAATGCTGCCATCGAAGCTGCGAGAGCAGGTGAGGCCGGTCGAGGTTTCTCCGTAGTGGCAGACGAGATACGAGGACTTGCTGAAAAATCCAAGGATGCTGTTGGTAAGATCCAAGACGTAACCAATAAAGTAACAGTTGCAGTGAAGAATCTGGCACAAGATTCAGAACGATTATTGGATTTTGTAGCAAGCGATGTTATGAGTAGCTATGATACCTTCAGCGATGTGGCTGAAAACTATAATAAGGATGCAGTTGAGATTGATGCATTGATCACAGACTTCAGCGCAACTTCAGAAGAGTTAATGGCTTCTATTAATAATGTTATGACATCAATGGATGAAATCACGAGAGCTACCAACGAAGGTGCAATCGGTACGACTGAGATTGCTACTCGTTCCTCGGATATCATGCAAATGTCAGGTGTTATCAATAAAGCCGTTGAAACTTGTGTATCCGTGTCCACAAGGCTTCATGATGAGATTAAACGATTTAAAATATAAATAGAAAGGCACTATGGGCTAATATGTAAAGAGCGGGAATGGAATTGTCGCAAAGAGAGGAGACATTTCCATACCCGCTTTTTTTTCTTAAGGTCTGGTAGGTATATTTCTTAACTTCTCAAAAAAACCTGTGATGCTTATTTCGCCATAGCCCCAGATCTGATTAGGATATGTAAGGTTATTACTGCGATTAGCTCCACGAATGAGTAAACTGTTAATATCAGTTCCAGTAATCGATTGAAAATTCTGATTTACTACAGCCCATTCCAATACCATGGCTACGATACCTGTTGCATGTGCAGCAGAAGAACCAGTACCGGTAAGAGAGCCATACTGGTTTCCTAGAATAGGGCAGGTAATATTAAAACCTGGAGCTGCCAAGTCTGGTTTTATGATATCGGTTCTAGTAAACCCACGGCCACTTGTAAGGAGTATGCTATTATTCTCCTGATTGTACGCAGTAATGGCAAGTGCATATAGGGCTGCTGAAGGTGCAGTTATCGTAGTGTTTGGATTGGAACCTATAAAATAAGTCTCATTCGAGATGATGTCTCCGGTAGGCAACCATGCATGAAAACTAGAAGACTGATTATCAATGTTGGTAAGCCGAAATGTCCATATTCCAGCCATTGGCCTATAGAAACGAATTAAGATTAATTGATCACCCGTCACAGATTCAGATATGATATTATTTACCCAAATGACTGATGATTCGAAGATAAAATTAACTCGACGGCATTGATTTAGCTGGGGATAAATATTTTCTATGTTCTCTCCGGAAGGTGAGGTAATTCCAAGTGATAAGCGGTAAGGTGCCGATTGCCATATCTCAAAAGAGAATAATGTATCCTTTTCACTAACATTTAGTTGAAATGTTTGATAGCTTGCTGGACCAGCAATGATCGTTCCGAAATAGTGCCTTTGGCTATTACCTTCATTACCAACCGCAATTACTACGTCAAAACGTGGTGTCTGACTGATAATACTTAGATAGTTACTCATGGCACTACGCCCATCATGCCCCCCTTCATTCGTGGCTAGTGCAATACATATTGCTAGAGGTCGTTGCAATTGTTGGGCTACTTCATAGACGTATCTGATCCCAGCAATGATATCAGTAGATTGAAAACAGATAACATCATTTCGGACTGCCATAATCTGGCGGTTTTTCTGTTTTGCCTGCTTTAATTTAACGACAACTAACTCTGCTTGAGGGACTACACCAGAGAAATTCTCGTCCATATTTTCATTACCAGCAATAATGCCAGCGATCATAGTTCCGTGTCCAATCTCATCTGTGGAAGGAACAATCTCTAGGGGGGTATCGCTTTGTAGTGCTTCATTGATAAGTTCTCTTGAATACTGGGTCCCATATAAGAAACCTTCCGGTGGAACGGAACTTACTTCATTGATGGTTTGGTCCCAGATAGAAACGATGCGGGTGGTATTATCTGCATTACGAAATGCTTGATGCTGATATTCAATACCTGAATCGATGACAGCAACTAACACACCTTGGCCATAGAGAGCAAAGTTAGGGTTTCTCTGTATTTGTATGATGCCTGATTTTTCTGAGCTTGCTGTCGAACATAAGGTATAGATCGAAGGATAGAAGTGATAGGGGAATATGCCTAAGTCACACATATCGATTTCTGTACTCAGAATATGTAGTATCGATTGCCTTGCATTCAGTGGAGTAATGTTTTCAATGGGACCATAAAAATCAATGATATCGTTCTCTATGATAAGATCTATATAATTCTCATCTATAATTTGGTTGATGATAACCACCTGTTTTCCTATATTTGGTATATTGTATGAAAAATGAGAGGAAGAATCCACAACTAATTGAATGAACTTCATTTATTTTATTAATATTTTTGAATTTTATGTCGATATACATTCAAACGATTAAATCAAGGAGGATAAAATATGCTAGGTGAAAAGAAAACTATAGGAAATCGTTTTGTAATGCTTTTTCTGATGTTAAGCTTTAGTTTATTAATAGCTTGTAGTTTGGGCAATGCATCCATAGTGCTTGCTGGAACGGAAACAACGTTACCAGAAAGTTCTGTTACTGTAAATTATGAAGCACAAGAAATTAGTGTTCTACTAGGAAGTAATACCCAGTTGTATGTGGGTAGGGGGACTGTTGATAAAGCCCCAACTGTTTATGATGAAATCACGGATGATTTTATCACAAGTGTTACAGAGAGTGGTGTGCAAAAACAAGCAAAGATTGATATATCATTTTTATCACCATCCAAAGATGAATATATTTATATTAAAGGTGATGTTACAACAGAAGCGCTCAAAATCTTAGTTAAAAAGCAACTAAAACTAAAAGCAGCTTATGTTGGCTTATTAAACGCTACAACAGATCCTAATAACCAATGGTCTGATGAGTACACAAAGACATCAAGTGGTGTTAAACTATATCCATATTTTACAGCTGAGACAGGATATTTTCAATTTACAGCAGATAATAAAGCTTATACGGAGCTTGAGAATATTGAATGGAGAAAAGGAGCATCCGGTGCCTGGAGTCCATTACAAACACTGAATTTAAAGCATTATACAGTGCTTGGAGCACAAATCAATTTCCGAATTAATTCTGGAAAAGAGCAAATTAGTTCTGAGTCTAAAGTTAACTTTGCAAAGTATGCCAATGCTCCTAATGTAACAGTTGATGGAGCAAAACACACAGTAAAGTTAACAGATAAGATGGAATATCGTGTCAAAGTAGCAGGTGGAGCATATACAGAATGGAAAACACCAGTATTTCCAGATAAAAAAACTAGTGCTACCATAGCTATTAAGGATTTGATTGGAAGTGGAAATGGAGATGGAGTATCTACAAGCTTTAAGGAGATGCAACTTCAATTTCGAGTGAAAGCCACCGATAAAAAGCCCATATCCAAAACCAAAACAGTGGACATTAAGCTAACGGATAGCCCAGTCTTTGGCAGTACAGGGATTGAGGTAGCCTTAGTAAATCCTCAGGATATTACAAAGGGGATTAAGGTAAGCAATCATTCTAAATCAGCTTATCAGGTAGCAGTCCTGAATAAAAAGGCAAGCGACAGTGAATATGGTGCTTATGCTGCAATCAGTAAGGTTAATCTTTTAGCAACTTCAAAACAGGACGGGTATATTGCCTTTATTAATTTAAATGCTGGAAAATCAACAGTCATACCATATAGCAAGTTTAAAGCATTTGCTACAGACTATGTGCTTGTATGTAGATTAGCAAGCATTAAAGACATATCTAGTACTCCAGCGAATGAGTTTCGCTTAGCTTCTTCTATAGTACCAGTAGGTGGTGATAAGCCTAGAGCAGATATTGCATCTGGTGCTGTGTTAATGGAGCCAGGTCAGAATACGATTAGTAAGACAATCAAATTTACTGTAGAGAATTCTGATTCAGAGATTTATATCTCACTAGATTCTGCAACACCTAGCTTAAGCGCAAATGGTCAGATAACGATTAATGCTAATAAGGGTGACACCAAGACCATCAAAGCTTATTCTAAGAATAAAGTTACCAATGAGCTTAGCGAAACTGTAACAATTATATTAACCTTTGTTTCCGATGGTGAGCTTCCGGATTATAAGAATGAGTGGGGTTACTATCTAAGTAAAAAGGAAGACAAGGAAAAGAGTAGCAGTAGCCGTGCAATCGCATATCAGAGAATTTACTTAGCTTACTTATCTTTTAACACTAGTAATATTTCCCTTAGTGATTTGAAATTAACGAAGCAGGAAGTATATAACATTGTGCAACGTGTAAGAATTGATAATCCAGAATTACTACAAGCAACAGGAGCCCTCTCTTATTACTCCGATGCATCAGGTAATGTTACCCAAGTTACCTTGGACATGATTCAAAAATCAATTGCAGAGTCACTTTTATTAGAGTGTGAAGCATCTTTAGATGAGATTAGGAGCCAAATAAAATCAACCTATGGCGATAGTCCAACAAAAGTTCAAATAGTTAAAGTAATTCATGATTATTTGGTATTAAAGAAGCAGTATAAAGCTTCAGCTATGGATCAAAACATAGCGGGTGCTTTAAGCAACGGCTATACTCCAGTGTGTATGGCATACGCCATGGCATTTAAGTATGCATGTGATGAGTTTGGAGTTCAAACTGCCGTTGTATTAGGGGTTAGCGGAGCTAATAAGGAAAATCATGCATGGAATATTGTTAACCTAGTAGATACCACCATTTATGATTCAAATCAAACTATTGATTCTAGCAAGTGGTATGAAATGGATGTTACATGGGATGATCCAGTGGGTGGAGCAGTTAATTACGTGAGATATGACTTCTTTAACATAACAACTGTTCAGATGGAATCACAGCAACATACAAGAAGATTTGACTATTATACTTCTTATCCAGTAGAAAACTGTACTGGAACAGCATTTGGTTATGAAAGTGTGAAACCAAAATCCAACAATTATAATGGTGTAAGTAACACAAGCATTGACAGTAATTTAATGAAGGAATTATTAAAGCGTTGTGGTGAGAAAAAACCATTGATGAAACAAATAAATAATTAAGTGAAATGATATGCAAAGCAACAAGCGGCGATTCCTTGGGAACCGCCGCTTGTTGTTTATATAAACACGTTATTCAATTCTATAATTACAGAAGAGCTTCGAAATCTTTCACCGATCCGCCATTCATGAAAGTCTGAATAATCTGATGTCCTAGTGGATTTAATTCTTCTGTATCAAACTTAGCAAGTTCTGCCTTAAAGAAATCAACTAATTGCTTTGCACCAGCATCATATCCTTCAAGTCCAACTTCAGATTGAAATTGAGTCTGAAGGAAGGCTTTACGGATATATTGACCTTCAACCTTAAGGGAGTCAAGACAATATCCAAGTAAGGAACAACGAGCCTCGACAAGCATGTCTGCTTTAAACTTTGCACCACCACGACGGGCAATGAATTCTCTTGTAATCCATTGTGGCATGAAACTTACTTCATAAGCACCGATGTGCTGATTCGGAATAAGGATGTACTTGGTATGAGTAGAGCTTTGAATCTGGTTAAGTAAAAGATTTGCTTGCTCAACCATCTTACCAGTTGCGAAAGGCCAATAAGAACCAACACCTTCACTGGTCATACCCTTAGAATCAGTAATACTTGGATTGTTATAACCTCTTGGAGCGACTAAACGCCAAATCCATGCCAAGGCTGGAGGAATGATATGAACTAATCCTAAAATACCATAAGAAGGCTTAGCAGCGGTACATGGAGGTGTTCTAACACCAAAGCTTCTAACATCAACCTCCACAGGTTCTCCGATTACATTAGGGAAAAGATGACGAGGTAATACAACTCTTGGATTAGGACATGGTTTACCATTGGAGTCTATTGTATGTTCCCAAGGAAGACAAGTTGCATCAGGAATCGCTTGCATATTCAAAAATACGAGTGGTTGTGGTGGTTGGATAATTAGTTTTTCATGTTCAGGAGAGGCACCATAATGTTTGATGTTGTCCAAACGTAAAAACCAACCCTGTTCTGCATCTGCAACGACTAATTTCTTACTATTGTTTTGAATGGATGGATGACATAGAGCCATATCATCTGTGATTGGTGAAAGAGAACTAGTTTCCTTGATAGAAATATATGTTTTCTCACCAGTAATAATATTGCGACCTAAAACACTACGACCGTCCATTTCTTTATGAACATGTTCTAACATTTCACTTTTTCCGCCGCCAGAAGCACCTTCATGCATAATGATAATTTCATTGTCGTATGGGGTGGTAACTTTAACGGTAGAAGCATGTGCGGTTACCCAGCCTTCTGACTCACCTATGTTAAGTAATACACCGTAGATACCCTTTTTAGCACTTGGACCTGGGTATAGGTTATATGAATATAGCTCATGCATATCAGTTAATCGGTTGTGAATAACGATTTGCTTTCCATCAAAATAAGTATGGCGGAAAGGAGGAGCAAGAAGTATTGTTGCTTTTGGCTTAAAATCGTCACTAAGGTCGTTAATAGATAAAAATCCTTGCATATCAGCAAGAGCAGTAGCAAAGAAACCAGCATTGCTTGGAGCGATTAATACCGCATCATATCCATGCTCAAAACCGCCGGCTTTAAATGGAAGTACGATGAGTTCCTGAGCCTTTAACCATGCAAATGTTTCTTGACGTAATGGTTCGAAATCTTTATTGTAAACATCATCATATCTTGGCTTGTCAGTATCTTGTAGATCGCCTACTAAGGTACAGTCAGGATCACGACGACGCATATAATCTTCAGGATAATTAACAACAACACCATTCTTACACTTAGTGATTGTTGCTTCAAGAACAGAAGTGCCATTGACATCGTAAGAAACGCTGAAGGTAGATGCTCCCGTATTACCTAAAGATAGGCTTAACAG
>JAEYWQ010000002.1 GCA_023428885.1 Bacillota bacterium | reverse complement strand
GTGTACGGCTTCTCTAACTTCCTGTGCAGGAATCTTGTTTTCTTCCCCCAAATAGCTCACAAGGCGCTTGCTGATGATATCTTCGCTTTCAAAGGAAAGGAATGGATTCTGGTAACAGATGCCAGGGTCCTTGATTTCTTCCATGTTATTTTTGATGTTCTCACCATAGGAGGTTACTATAGGACAATTATAGTGATTGCCCGTACCTTCCACTTCCTTTCGTTCGTAAGGAACGCATGGATAGAAGATATAGTTCACTCCTTGCTTTAATAACCACATAATATGGCCATGTACGATTTTGGCTGGATAACATTCTGATTCACTTGGAATGGATTCAATACCCATCTCATAAATCTTTCGAGTGGTGTTTGGAGATAATTCTACGTGATATCCAAGTTTGGTAAAGAAAGTAAACCAGAATGGATAGTTCTCATAGATATTTAAAACTCGAGGGATTCCTACCGTTCCACGCTTTGCAATCTCTTTTGGAAGTGGATCATAGTTCATATAGCGGTTTAGTTTGTAGTCATAAAGATTAGGAATATTATCCTTATTCTTTACCTTACCAATTCCTTTTTCACAACGATTGCCAGAGATAAATCGACGATCACCAGTAAACTTATTAATGGTTAAAAGACAAGCATTGGTACAGCTTTTACATCTGGTCATACTGGATTCAAACTTAAGTTCATTAATACTATCAATGGATAGCATAGTAGTAGCTTCACCAGTATAGTGTTCTCTAGCGATTAAGGCAGCTCCAAAAGCACCCATGATACCTGCAATGTCAGGACGAATTGCCTGGCAGCCAGAGATTGTTTCAAAACTTCTAAGGACTGCATCATTATAGAAGGTTCCACCCTGAACAACGATATGATTGCCCATTTCCTTAGGATCAGCAATTTTGATTACTTTATATAAGGCATTCTTGATTACTGAGTAAGCAAGACCTGCACTAATGTCAGCTACCGTTGCCCCTTCTTTTTGTGCCTGCTTTACTTTGGAGTTCATAAAAACTGTACAGCGGGAACCTAAGTCTATAGGATTATTGGCTAGTAAAGCAATTTTAGCAAAGTCAGTTACTTCATAATTCAAGGACTTGGCAAAGGTCTCGATAAAGGAGCCACAACCAGCGGAACAAGCTTCGTTTAATTGAACACTGTCAACGGTACCATTCTTGATCTTAATATATTTCATATCCTGACCGCCAATGTCTAAGATGCAATCCACCGCTGGATCAAAGAAAGCAGCAGCATAATAATGGGCTACGGTTTCTACTTCACCTTCATCTAGCATTAAGGCGGATTTGATTAAAGCTTCACCATATCCGGTTGAACAGCTTCTAACAATGTTTGCACCAGCTGGTAAGAGTGAATAGATTTCTTTCACTGCTTTAATAGTAGTTTTTAATGGACTTCCGTTGTTATTACTATAAAAGGAATATAACAAAGATCCGTCAGCACCCACCAAGGCTGCTTTGGTGGTAGTAGAGCCAGCATCGATTCCAAGGAAACAATCTCCGCGATAACTTTCTAGCTCTGCCTTCTTCACTGCATATTTATTATGGCGGGAAACAAACTCTTGATAGTCATCTTCAGACTGGAACAATGGTTCCATACGAGTAACTTCAAATTCTAATTCAATTCCAGTATTTAATTTATCTGCAAGAGATTTTAGATCAATTTCTATATCACCCTGTGCATTCAATGCAGAACCAACGGCTGCAAACAGATGAGAATGCTCAGGAGCAATGATATGTTCATCGGTTAGTTCTAAGGTACGGATGAATGCGTTCTTTAATTCAGATAAGAAATGTAATGGACCTCCTAGAAAGGCTACATTACCGCGAATTGGTTTACCACAAGCAAGTCCTGAGATCGTTTGACTTACCACCGCTTGGAAGATGGAAGCAGCTAAGTCTGGCTTCGTTGCACCTTCATTAATCAATGGTTGAATATCAGATTTAGCAAAAACACCACATCGTGCTGCAATAGGGTAAATCGCTTTGTAATCTTTTGCATACTCATTCAAACCAGTAGCATCCGTTTTTAATAAAGTAGCCATCTGGTCGATGAAAGAACCTGTTCCACCAGCACAGATACCGTTCATACGCTGCTCAATTCCGTTTGAAAAGTATATAATTTTAGCATCTTCTCCACCAAGTTCAATTGCTACATCCGTATGAGGAGCGTAGTCCTCTAGGGCTGTGGATACTGCAACAACCTCTTGAATGAAGGGAATATCCATATACTTAGAAAGAGTAAGTCCACCAGAGCCAGTAATCACTGGGGATACGGATAAATTACCATGTTGGTTGAATGCCTTTATGAGAAGATTTGCCAGGGTAGCCTGAATATTGGCAAAATGTCGCTCATAATCAGAAAAAACAATGACCTTTTGAGCATCCAAAATAGCAATCTTGACAGTGGTAGAGCCAATATCAACACCAAGGGTATATTTTTTATTCGACATATGTAACCTCGCATCTTTCATGTTGTTAACGTGTTTAAATATAAGAAAAAAGGCAATATTTTAGAAAAGCCCTATTTCTACCAATTACTAATTATACTTCACCCTTTGTTTAAGTTCAACCTCAAATCCAAAAATGATGATTATTAATGAAATTTTAATAAGTAAGAAGTAACGGTTCTATAGAAACTTCATATAATATTTTATAAAAATGGTAACTATTCTTTTCTAGGTAAGATATGCTTTTAACAACAAAATAGTTACAAATTCAGAAAGGAAATTTCATGAATTATAATTCTTGCAATGGTATAGTTTATGTAATTAAGCCGGGAGATACCTTATATCAGATTAGTATAAGATATGGAATTCCCTTGGCGTTAATTCTTCGTGCAAATCCATATGTGGATATTCATGATTTAAAAATTGGAGATAAACTTTGCATTCCAGTTGGTGGCTCTTTTACTGCCCAGACTAAGACAGAGAATACTTATACAGTAGCTGCAAATGAATCCTTACAGAATGTTCTAGATGAAAATGATATTGGTTTGAATGAATTTCTTGAATTAAATCCTTTGAGTACCCTTTATTTACGAGCAGGAACTGTGATTAAGCTTCCGTAATAAGTATTAAATATATTGTATAATTATGAAGTTTTAAAAATTCAAAAGCTAAGGATTAAGTGCTATAAGGGCTGACCAAATAGATACGTTAAAATAGCTATACTTCTTCGGGGGGAATCCTCTAAAAAGTATAGCTGTATTTTTTGTTAATTACTTGTAGATAATGTATAATTATGTTATAATTGATTCAGTAGTTTGGGGCTACGGCAAACTTTGTTTTGAATCACAAGAGGGGGACAACTTGTGACAAAAATATGAGGGTTTACCATAGGAGGACGGTATGATTGGCGCAGAAGATTGTCAGAAAATGAACTTTGGACTAGAATTAACGAAATATGCAATTGATGTTATGAATCAAACGAAAGATATATCAAAAGCGATATGGAAGGTTTTGGATAAGGTAGGAACATTTCTGAATTTAGAGCGTATTACAGTGCTTGAGAAAACATCAAATCTGCAATGTTTCACGGCTACATATGATTGGTGTAGTATGGGGGCAAAGCCAATCAAAAATCATGTATTTACTTATACGGATGAATTTAAGAACATTTTTTTTCATGAAGGTACAGAAAAGGGAAATTGCTTGCAAGAAGTGTTTTTGCGATTTAATCAATACTTTAATTTGGATAAACCTTTTCATAGTCTAAGTTTGAATATTAAGCAGAAAAGAAATGGTCTAGTTTATTTTGAGGGTGATGGGCATGAATTTACCGTTGAAGATATCAATATATTCTTACATATTAAGTACTTATTCGAAACGTATTTCTTTATAGAACGTGAGAATCGGGAAACCGAGCGAAAACTAAAACAGCTCATGCTGTATGATCCAATTACAGGTTTAGTGAAATACGATATATTTTTAGAACGTGCAGAGGAGATCTATCAAAGCGATAAGTCTGATACGCAATATGTGTTAATGTATGCGGATATGCAGAATTTTAAGTATTTTAATGAGTTTTTTGGTTATTCTGCAGGAGATGAAGTTCTTCGATTATTTGAAAAACATTTTATGACAGAAAGCATATATCATCTCATTGGTTGTCGTGTCTTTTCTGATTATTTTATCGCTCTGGTTTCTATAGATAAGAACCCCTCCAAACGTAAATTGATTTTATTCATTGAATCTTTGAATAAAGCCTTTACCAAAAGGATCCAAAAGCAATATGCCGATGCAAGGATTAGAATTGCTGTAGGGGCTATTTTCATTCATGACAGAACGGTTGGTATTAAGACTTATGTTGATAATGCAAACCAAGCAAGAAAGGTTGCAAAATCTACTCAGGAAATCTGTGTTATTTTTGATGAGAAGATGGAAGCCTATAAAAAGCAAAAACTGTTGATTGCTAATCGTGCAGAAGAGGCACTGAAGGCAAACGAATTTTATGTGGTGTTTCAACCTAAGATCAATCTTAAAACGAAAAAGATGGTTGGAGCGGAAGCACTTGTTCGATGGAAGGACAAAGATGGGAATGAGCATTATCCAAAGGACTTTATTCCAATCTTCGAAGATAATGGGTTTATCACAAAACTAGACTTTTATGTTTATGCTAAAGTATGTGAGTACATAAAAAATCGATTGGACCATAAATTGAAGTTGGTACCGATTTCGGTGAATGTATCTAGAATTCACTTATCGCAAGCAAATTTTGCACGTAAGGTTACCCGTTTGGTAAGCCAGTATCAGATACCACCAAAGTATCTGGAGTTTGAGTTGACTGAAAGTGTCTTTTTACAACATTCAGATGAGGCACGTTTAACGATGAAGCAATTGAAGGAAGAAGGGTTTATCGTATCTATGGATGATTTTGGATCGGGCTATTCTTCATTAAACCTTTTGACTTCAGTTGATTTTGATATCTTGAAATTAGATAAGGAATTCTTAGCGGAAGCTAAGATCAGTGAAAAAGATGAAGTTGTAATTCAAAGTATTATTAAGATGGCAAAACTTATGAATATGTTGACGCTATGTGAAGGTGTGGAAAACCAGGAACAGGCAGATGTCTTGTTGCGTTTAAAATGTGATCTTGTACAAGGTTATCATTTTGGAAAACCAATGCCCATGCATCTATTTAATGAGTTATTAAATAAAAATGAGATATAGTAGGAAACAAAGGCTTTTCTACTTTATGTTAGGAGGAGTATCGCAAGTATATTGCGATACTTTTTTTAAATTTTACACGATTTTACGCAAATTTCACAAATGTTATACATGAGCGTGATAGTGAGGCCCTTTATTTTATGATAAATTTTAAGTGTGATAAGGAAAAGAAAGAGATAATAAAGGGAAAAGGAGAATAATCGTATGAAACTCAAATCAGTGATTAAGAAAATTTTTGTCTTAACATCTTGCCTTACTATAGTAGGTACAGCATTAACAGGATGCAGCAAGAAGGATAAGGAAGTAACAGATGCAACATCAGCATATGATTTAAAGGATAACAATACAGGGACAACAGATAAAAAACTTAGTGGAGCCATAACAATGGTTGGTTCTACTTCCATGGAGAAATTAGCCTTGGCAGTAGCGGAAGACTTTATGAACAAAAACAGCGGTGTAACTGTTGGTACAGAGTTCGTTGGATCTGGTGCAGGTATTGAAGCTGTCACAAATGGTACTGCAGATATCGGAAATGCTTCTAGAGCTTTGAAAGAAGAAGAAAAAGCGAATGGAGTAGTTGAGAATATTGTGGCAATCGATGGGATTGCAGTAGTAACCAACAAGAGTAATACAGTAACAGGGGTTACCAAAGAAGAGTTAGTAGCTATCTATACAGGAACAATAAAAAACTGGAGTGAACTTGGAGGAAAGGATGCACCAATCGTTGTCATTGGTAGAGAGTCTGGATCTGGTACAAGAGGTGCATTCGAAGAAATCTTAGGTGTTCAAGATATTTGCCTATATGTTAATGAGCTTGACAATACTGGTGCTGTTATGGCACAGGTTGCGGCAATTGATGGTGCTATCGGATATGTATCACTTGATGTAGTAAACGATACGGTGAAGGCATTAGATTTTGATGGGGTAATCGCAAATGCAGAGAATGTAAAGAGTAGAGCTTATACCTTAAGCAGACCATTTGTTATGGCTACCAAGGGTGAAATCAGTGAACAAAGCGAGTTGGTACAGGCCTTCTTTGCATACTTAAAGTCTGAGGAAGGCAAATCAATTATCACCCAGGTTGGTCTAGTAACAGTAGACTAAGAAAGTCTAAGTAGGAGCACTTTGTAGAAAGGTATGAAGAAATGAATCAAAAAACGAAAAAACAAGCTTCACAGATCAATACAATCATGAAGTCTCCTGGTATCAAGGGTGCAGATAAGGTGGAAGGTGTTGCAAATACCATCTTTACGATCTGCGCCTTTGCTGCTGTATTCGCAGTGGCTTCTATCACTCTATATATGATCATAAAGGGGGTACCAGCCATCTTTCAGGTAGGTTTAAAGGAAATTATGTTTTCTACGGTATGGAAACCTACTGCGAGCGAACCTAGCTACGGAATTCTTTATGTTATCATAACTTCGATAGTTGGTACCAGTGCAGCAATCTTCATAGGTGTGCCAATTGGTGTCGGTACAGCTATTTTCTTAACGAAGATTGCAAGTAGGCGTGTAGCCGCAGTTGTTGGGCCTGCGGTTGAATTATTAGCGGGTATCCCATCTGTGATCTATGGTTTACTTGGACTTATCATCTTGAATCCAATGATTTATAAACTAGAACTTTATCTATTTAAAGGTTCAACGACTCACCAGTTTACAGGTGGTTCAAGTTTATTCTCAGCTATTTTAGTATTGGCAATTATGATATTACCTACTGTAATTAGTATTAGTGCATCTGCAATTCGTGCAGTACCACTTCAATTACAAACTTCTTCCATGGCGCTTGGTGCCACGAAGATGCAAACGATTTTTAAGGTAATTGTACCAGCAGCAAAGTCTGGAAT
>JAEYWQ010000417.1 GCA_023428885.1 Bacillota bacterium | reverse complement strand
TCAAACTTCTCATCATGAACCATGTGTAAAAAGTGTAAAAAAATCTTCATATCAAAATTCTTGACTTCATCAATCATTAATTCAATTGCTGCTTCCATCTCGAATGCTGCCCGATATGGTCGTTCTGTTACAAGGGCAGCAAATACATCACAGGTTCTTAGTATTCTAGCTCCATATGGAATAGCATTCCCACTTAGGTTATCAGGATAACCTGATCCATCAAAATTTTCATGATGATGGTAAATGCTTTCCATAATTGTATTGGAAAAGTTGCCTTGTTCTAATAAGATATCTCGTCCTAGCTTTGGATGAAGACGCACATACTTCATTTCTTCAATCTGTAATGTATCACTTCGCCTACCATATAAGTACTCTCCAAGTCGAAGCTTTCCAATATCATGAACCATTCCAGCTTGAGCTAATTCATAACATTCTGCCTTTTTAAGACCCAGTTCCTTAGCTAGCATTCCAGCTAAATTACTAACTAAAATTCCATGTGATATCGCATCATTCAAGTCCACGTTGTACATCATATCTAATTCTTCTGACATCATTAGATTGTACCTTTGCTCAGAAATCATAGTATCCCATACCTTTCCTTATAACGAAACATACCAACCTACAATCTACTGCCTTCCTCTCGCACTGCTGCTAAGAAGTCGCTCTTACGTTGTATCATTTCATCCACACGTTCTACATAATCCATAACACTCTTCACATTTTCAACTCGTTCAATACGATTTTGATCATGGAATACAAACTTAGAAGAACCACCAGCACCTAAGGCTAATATGGTTTGCTTCTCCTCCATAATCAGTATATTATAGATTCCTTCTTTTCCATAGTGAGCATAACCCACATTCTCTAAGTTTTCTGTCATATTCTTTTGTCGATAAAGATAATAAGGTAGATAATTGTTTTCCTTTGCAAATTCGACACTTTTATGAAGCATTTGCTCTACATCAGTAGCTTGTTTATCTGCATAATATTCAGAATTCGTATTTAGTCTAGCCGCGCGTTTAATACTCAAGGTATGAACTGTTAAACTATCCGGCTGCATTTGCTTTATCTTATCTAAAGTATAGGCTACATCCTCAGGGTTCTCACCAGATAAACCAAGAATAATATCCATATTTATATTATCATGTCCGATCTCTCTTGCCAAATAAAATGCATCTTCAATTTGTTGTGCAGTATGATGTCGTCCAATCAAATCTAATGTTTTTTGACGCATAGATTGAGGGTTTATAGAGATTCGATCAACCCCCCGGTCCTTTAACACCTGAAGCTTATCTCGAGTAATACTATCTGGACGCCCTGCCTCCACTGTCAATTCTACCATATCCTTTTGATCAAATTTGCGAGCCAAGGTGTCTAAGAGGTAGTCTAATTGCTTGGCGGATAGGGTAGTTGGTGTTCCTCCACCAATATATATGGTGCTTAACTTTTTATCCAAACATCGGGAAGCATATTCAATTTCTTTGGTAAGTGCCTTCAGATAAGGTTCGACCAGATGTTCAAACCTTCCTAAGGGATATGAGGTAAAGGAACAATAATTACAAGTGCTCGGACAGAATGGTATTCCCACATAAACACTATAGCCTGATTTATAATCCATCTTATCTAAGATTTCATGTTCACGTTTGGCTACTTCTAAGCTTAAATTTATCTTTTCATCAGAACACAAATATTCAGACTTCAAAAACTCACGAATTGTAAGCTCGGATTCCCCGATTTCCAATCGTTCCAGCACCTGCTTTGTGGGACGGATTCCAGTTAAAGTTCCCCACGGCAAATCATGTTTTGTATGTTCTTTTAATAAGTCATATGTTTGTCGATGTAATTCATTACGGTAAATCGATCTTGTCAACTTATCAGATGACATATGTCCTTGTGAAAAATCATGTTCTCGAGAAAGTTTTACCCCTTGACCTATTAAGCAAATTGAAAAACCATCCTGTTTCAAGAAAAATCCAAGGAAAAGCTCTGTTTCGGAAGAAACAGGGCTCAACTGGTCTACTGCTTTCATGAAAGCAACTTTCTCGATTTGAAGTTCTTCTTGGGGATAAAATGCTTTGATCAGGGGACGGATATCTTGTTCATAATCCTCACCATACATTTTAATTACTATCATATATCCTCTTTCTAACGTAAATCAACTACGATAATTGCATGCTGGCATACAAGTGGCATCTAAAGATGCAAGTGGCATCTAAAGATGCCACGGTTAATATTCTATATCAATCAAATGAAAAAAGCATTCAATTTTGTAGCTATACTTATTACGATATATATGGATTATTCTTCTTCTCATAACCAATACTGGTCGCACGGCCATGGCCTGGGTAGACTGCCACATCTTCTTTTAGCAGTGCCACAAGGTTATTAAGGGACTCACTCATCCTACGTGGATTTCCGGTAGGAAAATCAGTTCTGCCACAAGATTCAAAGAACAGGGTATCTCCACTAATTAAGATATCATCTTCTTCAAAATAATAGCATACCGAACCTGCGGTATGACCAGGTGTGGCAAGCACCTTTACCTGTGTACCCAAAAAGAAAAGTGTATCCTTATCTTCAAGAAACTCATCTGGAGTCAGGCTAGAAGCTTGACCAAACATTGTGGAACAGTTTAAGTTAGCATCGGTTACTAAGCCTTCTTCCTCACGACTAATATAAATCTTTACATGAGTTTGATTCACCAGATATGCGGCAGCATTGATATGATCAAAATGTCCATGAGTGAGGCAAATAGCCTTGAGTGTTAATTCTCTTTTCCTTAACTCTTCATAGATCTTAGGCCCATTATCGCCAGGATCAAACACCAGTGCTTCTTTGGTACTTGGATTCCATACCATATAGCAATTGGTTTGAATCGCCCCTACAACTATAGTATCTATCTTTAAATTACCCATTTCTTATATGACCTTTCTATTGAAACAAATGATGAATCCTTAGCCTGTGGTACGCTCAATATCTAACACGCTTTCGATTGAGCGAAGTTTCGAAGTAATATATTGAAGCTGCTCTACTCCGTTAATTTCAAAGCCCACACTAATCGTTGCAGTCCCTTGTTTGCTAGTACGTACGGTCATAGACGTCACATCAATCTTTGCTTCGGTAAATACCCTCGATACATCCAGCAACACACCATTACGATTATTGGCATATATCTTAATCTCGGCAGTATAAAGACCGCCATTCTTTTTATCATCGGTTATATTCCATTCCGCACCAATTAATCGTGCCCGATCTTCTTCTGGTAGGTGAATAATATTAATACAGTCAGTACGGTGAATCGAAACACCACGTCCACGAGTCACAAATCCTACGATTTCATCTCCTGGCACCGGAGAACAACACTTAGAGAAGTGTACTGCTACATCATGAATTCCCTGAACAACGATACCACCCTTGGACTTCACAACGTTTGAGCGATCAAACTTCACATCTGCTATGGTTTCTAGAACCTTCTCATCCGTCATTTCCTTACGATTCTTCTTCGTAAGTTCTTCCTGGAGTTTATTAATGATCTGACCTTCTTTTAAGCCACCATGACCAACTGCTGCATAAACCGAGTCCCAATCGCGGAAGCCATATTTTTTCATGACAACTTCCATGAACTCAGGCTTTAAAAGGTGTCCCATCACAATGCCTTTGGACTTGCAATAGTTGGTAAGTAGTTCCTTACCTCTTATGATATTGTCTTCTTTCAGCTCGGTCTTAAACCATTGGTTAATCTTATTCTTTGCTTGTGTGGACTTAACAATGTTTAGCCAGTCATGACTAGGTCCTTTGGAATTTTGCGAAGTAATGATCTCTATACGGTCACCATTTTGAATCACATAATCAATCGTTACCAGTTTACCATTGACACGTGCTCCGACCATCTTATTACCTACAGCACTATGTATACTGTAGGCAAAGTCAACTGGATTGGAACCAGCAGGTAAGTTTTTTACATCTCCAGTCGGTGTAAAGCAGTAAACACTATCTGAAAATAAATCTAGATCATTCTTTAATAAACTCAAAAATTCCTTATTATCTGATAAATCTCTTTGCCATTCTAAGATCTGACGTAGCCAGGTTAATTTAGCTTCTTCTGTATCCTGTGTATTCTTACCATCCTGACCTTCCTTGTACTTCCAATGCGCAGCAATACCATATTCAGCAGTACGATGCATTTCAAATGTACGAATCTGGATCTCAAACGGTTGACCATTTGGACCAATCAAGGTAGTATGCAAGGACTGGTACATATTCGGTTTAGGCATAGCAATATAATCTTTAAATCTACCTGGAATTGGTTTATATAGTTCGTGAATCACACCTAATGCAGCATAACAATCCTTTACAGTATCCACAATAATGCGTACAGCAAATAAATCATAGATTTGCTCCAAGGTCTTATTTTGGTTCACCATCTTCTTATAGATGCTAAATAAGTGTTTGACACGTCCATCAATCTTTGCTGGAATATTAGCATCCTTAACGTGAGCTCCAACCTCATCCACTATTGCTGCAATAAATTCTTCTCTTTCTTCTTTTTTGGATGCTATCTTCTCATTTAACTCCTTATATACTTCTGGCTCTAAATACTGAAGGGATAAATCATCCAATTCTATCTTAATCTTAGATATACCAAGACGTTGTGCTATTGGAGCATAGATGTCCATGGTTTCTCTGGATTTTTCAATCTGTTTCACCGGTGACTGGTACTGCATCGTTCTTTGATTATGCAAACGATCTGCAAGTTTAATTAAGATGACGCGAATATCTTTGGCCATAGCTAAGAACATCTTACGAAGATTTTCGGCTTGAATTTCAACTTTATCTTTAGAATAATTTAATTGTGTTAATTTTGTTACACCATCAACTAATAATGCAACTTCTTCTCCAAATTCCTTGGTAATCTCAGGTATTGTCATAACCGTATCTTCCACAACATCATGTAGAATTCCTGCGATAATGGTCTCTTTATCTAATTCTAACTCTGCTAAAATAATACCTACGCAAAGTGGATGTATAATATAAGGCTCACCTGATTTTCTTGCTTGGTCTTTATGGGCAAAGCTCGCAACTTTATAAGCCTTCTCAACCATTGACAAATCGGTAGAAGGATGATATGCGCGAATTGCTTTTACTAAATTATCAAACAGCTCATCTGGGCTGGTAAAATCCGAAGGAACAAAACCTATCTTTCTGTCTCGTTCGTACAAAACCTTATTGTTTATTCCATCCATTGTGCAAAGACCAATCCTTTCATCTTACAAACTTACTCCAAAAACCTTTATCCACTTATTATAATCAGAATATCGCAAAAAATCAATCTTTTTGACAAAGTATAGCCAGGTATCCACTTTCTAAACGTTTTCATACACCTTAGTAAGTATTTTTACTAGAAAAGCTATCTCTAATATTACTTCCCCCTACCATTTTTATTATTCTATCAATCGTAGGGTAAATATGTATGAAACCGGAAGAAACACGCTACGCTAGTTTCTCCGGTTCGCGTGCACGCTCGTATGTATGCAAGCAAGCTTGCAATACTCGCTTTGCTTTCGCACAAATGAGCATAAGGTGTACAAACACACGATTACGAGTGTTCATACACCTTATATGCTTTGCTTATATATTCTCTTATTTACCTTCGTACTTAATAACAGAAGCTACATCATAACCTTTTAACTTCTCACGTCCATTTAAGCCTTCTAATTCCATTAAGAATACAATTTTAACTACTTCTCCACCGAGCTGCTCAATTAATTTAATAATTGCCTCAATTGTTCCACCAGTTGCAATCAGGTCATCAATAATAACAACCTTCTGTCCTGGTTTCACAGAGTCCTTGTGCATCTCAATAGTTGCAGTACCATATTCTAAATCATATTCCATTTCGATTGTTTCGCAAGGAAGTTTTCCTTTCTTACGAACTGGGATAAATGCTTTGTTTAAATTATAGGCAATCGGTACACCAAAGATAAATCCGCGGGATTCTGGACCAACGATTAAGTCAAAATCCAAACCTTTTAATTCATCCATCATAGAATCAATGGATAATTTCAAACTATCCTTATCCTGCAGTACACTCGTTACATCGCGAAAGACAATTCCTTCCTCTGGAAAATCTGGTATACTTCTAACATATTCTTCTAATTTCTTCATTTATATATCATACCTTTCTTAATCTCTTCTTAAGCACGAAACACGTCCGTTAAGTTTCCAACAGACATTATATCACCGTTTCGCAAAATAGAAAAGATATTTATTCGTAACTTACATCTATTCTTCTGAGTTAACGATAATATAAGGATAGTCGCTTCCAGTTTCATCCACTGCGAAGGATATGTCCGAAAGTCGTAACCGAAGTGCTGGTCGAACTGCATCATTACGTCTTCCAACGAAATAAGAATACGTTCCGCTTCCATTCGTAAAGAAATAAGCGGCAAACTGTCCATCTGAACCTGGAGTGCGCAACCACCAACAAGTATTTCCATTGGTTTTATTAGTATACCCATCATAAACAGTTGCATATTCTGTATTCTTCACAGTTCTTGATGCACTTGCCTGATAGAACTTACTGTAGAAGCCATAGGCTGGGTTTGTTGCCTCTTCCATAGACAATAGAAACACTTTATCAATGGTATCATTTCCACCTTTGGTTCCCCATTCCTTGTTATCAGGTGTGGTAATCTTACTATCAATGATGGCTGATTGCTCATAAGCAGAAAATGCTTTGTTCACGAAGGTGGAATTTAACCACTTTCTTAGCGTGCAAGTCTCCCAGGTCATATAGGTAAAGGAATCATTGATATTCTTGCTTTCCAAACCATATTCCGATAATAAAAGAATAGAATCCTCAGTCACTTCTAGAACTCTCCAACAGATCGGTTCCTTGCCATTAGCTAAATTATTATCCTGCTCATAGCTGCCAAAGTATACTCTGTCACCAGACCAGTCGTCAGTCTTGCTATACTTCTTTGCATTCTTTGGATTGGATACTGGTATCTTTGTCTTCATAACATTAATAACAATTGATTTTTCTAATTTCTCACCACTTATATTCGCTGTTGCTGTTATAGTCGCTTTGCCCACAGCATGTCCTGTAACAAGACCTGTTAACCCATCATTTTTGACTGTAGCAATACTTTCATCACTTGAACGATAAGTTACATTGGAAAATACACCAAAGGATAGTGCAGGAATGATCTTAGCTGTTTTCCCTACACTTACAACTGTGGAGGCTCTTTCTTCTAAACTTTGAGTTGTATTAAGTAAAAACTTAGTAGCTTCCACGGTTTTTAATTTAAACTTTCCAACAATAACATTAACTGGTGTCTCATAAACATAATATTCCTCGGTATTACTTGCTTCTTCTCGGAAGGTTACCTGAGAAGTAATAATAACTTCACCCTTTCGTAAACCAGTAACTACGCCCCGGTCCACTTTAGCAATCTTCGCATCTGAACTATGATAATTGACTTTTACAATTTCTCTACCCTCTGCCTGTGGTAGTTCAACTTTTACAGTATTTCCAACATAGACCTTCATTACTTCCATCGTATCCTTTGATGTCGCGGGAAAGTCTGCCGGAGCCTTACTGGATGACTGTAGATGCAATAATACCAGCAATGCAACTAAAAATTTAGGTTTTCTCATGCTACACCATACCTTTCAAAGTTTTTACTTCAAATCATTATAAATTTCTAGTAAATTGTCTATTGTCTCAGTATCTAGTCGTTCAAAAATCTTACTTCGTTCCTTTGTGATGGCCATCGGATTTCTAGGATTATAACGGAAGGCTTTTCCTAATGGCATAGGTTTTATTCTTAATTTAGAGTTGATACGCTTGAGCATCTCTGCTCCTTTTTGTGTATTAACTAAAATTAAGCTTGTACCATTATTATCAAACATCTCTTTATCCATCTTCTCTATCCCCCAGAAGTCACCTAATGTGATATCACCTACACGCTTCCTTACAGTAAAACTACATTTTGCACATCCAGGCATAGAAATATTATCCTTAAGATAATTGCGGAAATAATTATTTCGTCTTGCATTCACCAATAATGGTTTCCTATTATCAAATTCGAATACAATACTTGCCTTGTGAAGTAGCCAACCTCTGCTCTTATCTCTAAATGTTACATTGGTGACTTTCGCATTATACTTGCTTCCAATATACTCCACATACTTTTTAAAGATTTTCGGTGAAGGAGCAGAATGACACAAGCGTTCAATTAAAAACAAGTTCTTATATTCTTTATTCAAGTATGCCTTCAAACCTGCACATTCACACGGAAGACCTGAATACACTACATACTTATTATTCTCAAGTTGTTCCTTAACTTTAGGATACACTCCTTCCAGCTCGCTCTTCACATACTTAAATCCTGAAAATGGTTTCGTTTCCTCCACGGTAGTCGCCATCACAGGTACTGCATTCATTTCCTGATCATAGCTAACACCAAACACTACTCCACTTCGTTCTAGAATGGCATATTGTGAAACTAATGGAAAGACTCCACCAGAAGTACTGTTTTTTCTTTGTTCATCGTTCACATTCATCGCTGCATATGCCTTCGGAAAGCCCGGTTCATGATTCACCGTCTGAGGATTCTCAATCTTTACACATGCCTTAACACACAAATTGCATTGATTACAGTTATCATTGACCTGTGGATAATAAAATCCTTCTGCATCTTGAACCATAGTGATCGCAGCTTCTGGACAGATTTCCTTACAGGCATAACAGCCACAACATTCACTGTGCAAGATTTTAGGAGGTGCCTCTACCACAGTATCTTTAACTACTGGTGGCAAACACTCAAATAAGTAATTGGAGGCTTCTGTTTTTAATTTATGAAGACTTTGTTCCAACTTCTTGCTTTCTTTTATCGTGTAATCAGCATCTGCTCGAAGCTCTTCCTTGCCAAGATAATGATCCATTAAATCCAAACGCTTTAAGAAGCGTTTATTCTTCCCCTTAAGAGCAGGGTTGTCCTGGGCAATGAATGCTTGCTGATTTACTACAGCAAACCACAATGTCATAAAAGAATCGGTTATTACAAATTTGGCCCCCTTCACTATCCCTAGATAGTCTTTTGGATCAATGATCTTGCTTGTTGGTAACTTGTTATATTTGTTATCCTCAAAATTAGCAAGCAGCTTTAATTTGTGGAACTTCGCAAGCTTTTTTGCCAATGGTACCAAAGCTGATCTATCACTCATACAATCGAGAAACAGATAATCCTCCTTGATTGAATTGGACTTTGCTATTTTCTCATAATCCGATGGATTGAGTAAGAATAACGCTTCTGTTATGATATCCTTGTTTTCAAAGCTACGTTGATAATAATCACGATAGGTAGCATCGCTTCCCGTCATATCAATCATTGTTTTATAATTTATCATTAGGAAGGTGCTTACCTCATCTTTACTGCATTTTCCTATGTATTCTTTAAAGAATTCTTTTAAAGCTTTCCGCTCATCATCAGGATCCATCTTCCAGTCTATTGTATATTCACAATCAACGCTATATTCTTTTAAATACTCCTTCACTGCATATGCCTGTAGAGCACTCTCAACCTCAGGCATTGCATATCCTACTAGTCCAACCTTCAAATGTCTTCCTCCCTCCGTGACCTATCTCACGTCCTAGTATAAACAAGTTTTCCTCAGTATGCAATCATTTCCTAACTATAGTATTAATGATTACATTTGGTTCAAACAGAGTATTGCTGGCGAAGGGCTGCTTGTGAAAGGTCACTGAAAAATAGAAAAACAAGCAGGGCACAGCTCTGCTCGTTTTTCTTATGCTCTGAAACCTTTGCCAACGATTTCACTGGTATTGGTAATCAAGATAAATGCACCTGGTTCAACTTCATGGATGTATTTCCTTAAGCTAACTGCTTGCGAGCGATTCATTACTGTTAAAATAATTTTCTTTTCATGTTCAGAAAAGGCTCCTGTTGCATCGAATATCGTTGCACTTCGATGTATTTCATTCATGATATAAGCGCAGATTGGTGCCGGATTTTCGCATATAATGGTAAAGTACTTGTTTAGGTTTAAGTTTTCGATAATGGTATCAACCAAAGTTGATTTAATTAGCAGACCTAGCATAGAGAAAAATCCAGTGGTTAATCCGAATACCGGAAAGGTGAGTGCAGTTAACAGAACATCGCTAACTAACAAGGATTTTCCGATATCCATGCTGGTATATTTTTTTAGTATCATTGCTACAATATCGGTACCACCGGTGGAAGCACCAATGTTAAATAGAATGGCAGCTCCTATCGCTGGTATCAGTATAGCATATGCAAGTTCTATCACTGGTTGATTTGTCAGTGGACCATCTAAAGGAACTAGAGCCTCCAAAACACTTAAGGAAATGGATAGCAATAAACTTCCGTATACTGTTCGTATACCGAATTTTTTCCCTAATACAAAATATCCTATGATAAGTAGGACTATATTAACGACAAAAACTATGGTGCCTGAACTTACAGCTCCCGAAAAAAGCTTACTCAGCAATATTGCAAGACCAGTAACACCACCAATAGAAAAATTGTTTGGAAATTTAAAAAAGTATACACCAACTACTACAAGCATGATCCCCAAAGTAATTAGGGCATATTCCTTTAGTATCTTATAGACACTTTGCTTCACTTGTACGCCTCCTTGAATGATTAATCCTAAGTAATATCCTATCAAATTATGATATTTATAGAAAGAAAAGTCAAGCTTAATTAAAGTTGTACTCCAAGGTTAATTAAAGATGTACTCCAAGGTATATATGAATATATATTTCCAACCTTTACAATGTAATATTCAAAGGATTGCGAATTACCTTGTATGATGATATTATTATATAAATAGTAAGATTTTACCAAGCGCATAAGTATGCGTTATTATAATAGGGAGGTTGATTTTTAATGGCAGAAGTCGCTTTTTCTTTTAGCTTTATTTCACTTATTATTACCTTTATAAACTTGATTGTCTTATGTTTAGGTGTCTATGCGTTGTACTTAGTGATCATTGCATTAAAAATTTATATTAGAAAAAATTCATAATCATGGATGAAATACATCATCAACTATTAACATTACTTTTATCTATAGTTTTTGTTTTTCTCTTGCATGTATATGTGATTTTTACAAAATCCAAGAGATAAGCAATAACAAGAGGCAGTCTCACAATTGTGAAGCTGCCTCTTGTATCTATGTTACTTCTATTCTATTTACCTATTAAACCTTAGCAATATCCACCAATGACATTCGTTCTTTGCTGGAATTCTCTAAGCTGGTTAATAAAGCATTTGCAGTGTCCAGTGAAGTCAAACAAGTAACGCCTGTTTCAATAGACATTCTACGGATTAAGAAGCCATCTCTAGATTTATCACGACCTAAGGTTGGGGTATCCACTACTAAGTCAATCTCATGTCCAAGTAAGAGATCCACGATGGTTGGGGATTCTCCGTCTACCTTCTGAACTGGGATAGCATCCACACCATTTTCACGTAAGACTTTTGCTGTACTTCTAGTAGCATAAATTTCATAGCCTAAGGCTGCAAATCTTTGACCTACACCAACTGCTTCAAGTTTATCAGCATCTTTTACTGTAAGGATCATCTTCTTGTGTTTTGGAAGATTGATACCAGCTCCTAAGAATGCTTTATACAATGCTTCGTTGAAGTTCTTTGCAATACCAAGACACTCGCCGGTGGACTTCATCTCAGGTCCTAGGCCGATGTCTGCACCACGTAATTTCTCAAAGGAAAAGACTGGCATCTTGATTGCAATATAATCGGATTTCTTGGCTAAACCAGTTCCGTATCCTAAATCCTTAATCTTTGCTCCAAGGACTGCTTTGGAGGCTAAATCTACGATTGGAATTCCTGTAACCTTGCTTATATATGGAACAGTTCTGGAGGAACGAGGGTTAACTTCAATGACATAAACCTCATCTTGGTATACAATAAATTGAATATTGATTAAGCCTATTACCTGTAGTGAGCGAGCTAACTTCTTGGTATAATCCACGATAACATCTTGTATCTTATCTGAAACATTCTGTGCTGGATACACGGAGATACTATCACCGGAGTGAATACCAGCTCGTTCAATATGCTCCATAATACCTGGGATTAAGATATCCTCGCCGTCACATACCGCATCCACTTCCACTTCTTTACCCATCAAGTACTTATCAACAAGGATTGGATGTTCTTGAACCGTACGGTTGATGATTTCCATGAATTCAACTACGTCTTCGTCACAGATTGCGATCTGCATACCTGCACCACCTAATACATAGGAGGGACGAACAAGAACCGGATAACCTAGAGCGTTAGCTGCAGCAATTGCTTCTTCGGTGGTAAATACCGTCTTACCAGCAGGTCTTGGGATACAGCAATCCTCTAAGATTTTATCGAATAATTCTCTATCTTCCGCAGCATCAACATTCTCTGCTGAGGTACCTAAGATTGGAACACCCATCTCAAGTAAGCTCTGAGTTAACTTAATTGCGGTCTGACCACCAAATTGCACTACTGCTCCATCTGGCTGCTCTAAATCAACGATGTTTTCCACATCTTCTGGAGTTAAAGGTTCAAAGTATAATTTATCTGCAATATCAAAGTCTGTACTTACGGTTTCAGGATTGTTATTCACAATGATGGTTTCATATCCGCTGCGGCTCATTGCCCAAGTACTGTGTACGGAGCAGTAATCAAACTCGATACCTTGACCGATACGGATTGGACCTGAACCAAGTACAAGAACCTTCTTCTTTGTTTTCTTGGCATCTACCTCATTCTCGCTGGCGAAGCAGGAATAATAATAAGGCGTTTCTGCTTGGAATTCGGCCGCACAGGTATCTACTGTCTTAAAGGCTGCATGGATACCGTATTCTTCTTTTCGAAGGCGTTTCACTTCTTCTAAGCTCTTCCCTGAAAATTGAGCAATCACCCGATCAGGATATTCCATACGTTTTGCCTCAAAGAGAAGATCCTTGCTTAGTGGCTCCTTTGCTAAACGCTCTTCCATCTCAACCAAGATGGCAATCTTATCAATAAACCAGAGGTCAATTTTAGTAATAGCATTGATTTCTTCTGCTGTGATGCCACGGCGTAAAGCTTCGGCAACTACAAAGATTCTTCGGTCATCAATTAAGTATAATTTCTCACGAATATCTTCTATACTGTCCCCTTCAAAACCACCAATCTTCATACTGTACAGGTTTTGCTCTAAGGAACGAATTGCCTTCATTAATGCACCTTCGAAGTTGGTGCAGATACTCATTACTTCACCGGTTGCCTTCATCTGGGTAGTAAGGGTTCTCTTTGCCATGATGAACTTATCAAATGGCCACTTTGGAATCTTTACTACACAGTAATCAAGTGCTGGTTCAAAGCTAGCCACGGTCTTTAAGGTAATTGCATTCGGAATCTCATCTAAGGTGTAGCCAAGAGCTATTTTCGCAGCAACCTTAGCAATTGGATATCCAGTTGCTTTGGATGCAAGAGCAGAAGAACGGCTAACACGTGGATTAACTTCGATCACGCAATATTCAAAGCTGTCAGGCTTTAAGGCATACTGCACATTGCAGCCACCTGTAATTTCCAACTCTGTGATAATATTAAGGGCAGAAGTACGAAGCATCTGATATTCTTTGTCGGAAAGTGTCTGGGATGGCGCTACAACAATACTATCTCCGGTATGAACGCCAACCGGATCTAGGTTTTCCATATTACATACCGTAATACAGTTACCAGCTCCATCTCGCATTACTTCGTATTCAATTTCTTTCCAGCCTGCAATACAACGTTCTATTAAGCATTGACCAACACGACTAAGGCGAAGACCATTGGTACAGATATCTATCAACTCATGTTCATCATTGGCAATACCACCTCCAGAACCTCCCAGGGTATAAGCTGGACGAACTACCACTGGATAACCAATGCTTTGTGCAAACTCAACTGCTGCCTTTACTGTTGTAACAACCTCACTGGCTGCACAGGGTTCACCAATCTTCTCCATGGTATTCTTAAATTCCAAACGATCTTCTGCCTTCTTTATGGTTAAAGAAGTAGTACCGATTAATTTTGTACCGGACTCTGCAAGAAAGCCTGACTCTTCCAGTTCCATCGCAATGTTCAGTGCTGCCTGACCACCTAAGGTTGGAAGAACACTATCTGGTTTTTCTTTTAATATAATTTGTTTTACTACTTCTGGAGTTAATGGTTCAATATAAACCATATCAGCAATATCTTTATCTGTCATAATGGTTGCAGGATTGGAGTTTACCAACACAACGGTAACTCCCTCTTCCTTTAAGGAGCGACAAGCCTGGGTTCCTGCATAATCAAATTCAGCTGCCTGACCAATAACGATAGGACCGGAACCAATAACTAACACTTTTTTAATATCATGATTCTTTGGCATTACGCATTCACCTCCATCATCTTTACGAACTCATCAAATAGGAACTCGGAATCTTGCGGACCTGCACACGCCTCTGGGTGGAACTGAACCGTAAAAATGTTTTTATTAAGGTAAGTTAGGCCTTCGATTGTATGGTCATTCGCATTGATGAAACGTACCTTTGCTTTATTCTTATCTATTGTTTCATTTACAACTACATATCCGTGATTTTGGGAGGATAGATATACACGACCTGTTTCTAAATCTTTCACTGGATGATTGGCACCACGATGGCCATATTTCATCTTCTTCGTTTCAAATCCATTGGCTAAAGCCATTAATTGATGACCTAAGCAAATAGCAAAGATAGGAACTTCAGATTCGTATAATTTTTTGATTTCTGCAATAATATCAACACATTCTGCTGGGTCACCA
>JAEYWQ010000279.1 GCA_023428885.1 Bacillota bacterium | reverse complement strand
ATTCAAGATGCACTACAACACAGCAGGGGTTGATTACCTGTATGAGATCAGTCAATGACCAGTGTGTAAGACAGCTCGGTGCTGGAGTTGATGAAAGTGAAATTCAGTATATTATGAGGCATGGGACAAGTGATATTGATGAAGAGTATCTAGAGATTATAAAAAGGGAAATCAAAGATTACACAGACCGCGTATTCAATTCTCTTAGAGAATATGGTTTCAACCTAAAAACAACACAGCTGGTATTTGTAGGTGGCGGGGCTGTTGTAATGAAAAACTTTAGTTTGTTTAAACAAAAGAATATCAATTATATACTGGATGTGAAAGCAAATGCAAAAGGATTTGAATATCTTGCCAATATTGGATTGAAGAGAAGATAGGGGTGAGATTAATGGCAACAGCAGAGAATGATAATATTGTTCATTACAGTCTTAGATTAAATCTAAAAAATCCTAGACACTTGGAAATTCACAAGATATTAAGGCATCTAAATCAGGAATTGCATAAAACACAAAACCAGCTTTTTATAACAGCATTAGAGTATTATATTGATAATCTAGGAAAAGAAAATCTGGTAGAACCGGATAAAAAGAAATCTAGTGGATACGTGATGAGAGAAGAGATAGAGAATATCAAAGAAGAGCTACGTATCAGTGTGATTACCGAAGCTAGAAATGAGGTCATTCGATTGCTTGGTGGTGTTGTTTCTGGAATGCGGCAGGTTGTACCACAAGGATATTATAAAACTCAACAGGGACTGGAAAGAGATAATGATGACGAAGATCAGGGGCAGGACGAGCAAACGATGGAACAACTTGCAGATTTAGCAAGTGGTTGGATGGAAGTAGATGGAGGTAGTGACGAATGAGAAAAGTCTTATCAACAATAGGGTATGGCATATTTAAGTTTTTTAAAGGAATTGTATGGATATTATTAGGTTTCATCAAATTGCTATTAGAAATAGCCAAAGTAATACTTCTATTGTTTGGACTTGTTCTCAGATTATTTCTTGCTTTTGTAAGAGCAGGAACACCATGAAAGGAGGTTGTTTGAATGGTCGCAGGATATAAAACATACAGAGACAATCGTAGATTGATGAAGTATTTCTTTCAATTAAGAAATATGGAGGTATAAGAAAAGGAGAGCAAGATGCATTATATACGGGATTGTCCAGTTATTGTCTCCGTGTACGAAACTAAGTAAATTCAAATAATCAGGTGGATAGGTAGTAACGGAGAACAGTATTGCCTATCCACTGGATGGGTAGGTATAAGCGGCTTTTGGAGCCGCTATTTTAATATAAACAATTACGAATAATAAAAGAAAGAATGAGGTAAATCGAATGAAAGAGGTTTATGAACAGGTTTCCAATTCATGAGGGAAGATAAATTTAAGGAAAGGCGAAAGAAATGAAGAAGATCGGAATTATTAGTTTTTTATTTATATTTTTCATAAGCATATTTTCAGGAGTTTATGAAAAAGAAGCATATGCCGCAACGCATATCCACACGGATTCGTGCTATGCTGGTCATAGGCATACAGATGGAGAAGGGATTACTCAGATTAATGGGACAACACCAAGAGGATGCTACACTACACCGATTACTACTTCAACAACTTGTTATGGATCATTAAGTATGGTTGGTTCTGGTACGGCTTCTTCTACCTATACTTGTTCGTGCGGAAGAACAGTGACTTCCTATTGTAGTACGTATACGTGGAGATGTAGTAGCGGTCATACAACAAGTAGTAATGGTAGCTTTTTTTGGAACTGTTCTTGTGGTGCTAATGGTTCGTATGGTGGTGGTGCTGGAGATATGTCAGCTTACCCATGTTATTCTTCAACAACTACCGTTACTGGCTATAGATGCAAATTAACGGAAGATAAAACACCGATTTGTGCCAAAGTTGTAATCAGCATAATTCCAACCTTAGGTATACAGACTGTATATTATAACGGAAGTATGGAAGGTACCTGCAGTGCAACGTTTCTAGATGGGCATACAGAAACTGTTACTTGTGCAGTGAGTGGACTTCATAAAACTTCATTGGGTGCTCAAACTGTGAATTTAACGTATTCCGGATTAGTCACAAATGCTAAGACCACAGGGTCGTTGACGGCAAAGGTGAATGTAAATGTGGTGGACTATGTAGCGACAATCAGTGCTACATTAGGAACTCAAAGTATTTATTATGGACAATCGATTGTCAGCACAGCAACAATCACGAAAGCATCTGGTGGAACGTTTACAGTACCATGTACCGTCAGTGGGTTCAGCAATACTACGGTTGGTACACAGACAGCTACGCTGAGCTATACGGGGATGACAACCATTACGGGGGAATATCCATCGTGTACCACATCGGTAACCGTATTACCGGGACTAGTCAGCATCACACCAACCTATAGCAGCCAAACGATATATAAGGGAGATACACCAGTTCTGACTACGACGGCAACTTATATGGATGGGTATTCAAAGGTAGTAGTACCAGAAAATGACTTTAATCCAACAACAATAGGAACTCAGACGGTTACGTTATCCTATTCGGATCAAGGGATTAGTAAAACTGCGAGCTGTATCGTGACTATAAAGCCAAATCTAACAAACCTTACAGTTACGGCAAATAAGGTGAGTGTGCTTTATAACACAGATATTGTTTTTACCTGTATTGCGTATTATGAGGATGGGTCAAACAGAATGGTTTCAGCTACTAACGAGACACCATATCAGAAAACTGCATTAGGATCTCAGACGGTAAGCTTTCACTACACTGAAAACGGAATAACAAAGAATGCTGATGTTTCTGTGACGGTTTTGGATTACCCGACAACTCTGAATATGAATCTGGCCGAGAAACAGATATATCAGACTCAATCAATATCCATTCAAAGTGCGAAGATAATTTTAGCAAGTGGTACGATACAGTCGGTTACTCCAGCAATTAATTCATATGACAACATGACGGTTGGTAACGAAGATATCACTTTCACCTATACATTAAATGGTGTTAGTGTATCCAGTGTTATGACCATTGAAGTTCTTGCAGATTTATATGATGTAAGATTGAGTTCAGATTCTTTAACAATCTACAGAGGACAGGACTTAAATTTAACAGCTTATGCAGAACTCAATATCAATGGCGAAGTAAAGCTTGATACTTCCGATTATACGATTACTGGATTTGACAAGAATGTATATGACAGAACAGGGCGATATTATACTTTGTCTTACACAAATAAAGGAGTCACGATGAATAAGACCTTGTTTGTTATTGTTCTTCCCAATATAACGGATATCAATGTCACATACCCAGCACAGACAACGGAGGGAATGCAGATACCATTTGCTGTGAAGGTTACTTATGAGGATGACAGAAGCATTACTCTGACAGAAGCAGACCTCGGGAAAGCAATCGGACTTAGTATTGAGCATTATGATATTCGTCAGGTCGGATATCAGAATATCATTATAATGTACCAAGAAGGAGGAAGCACGGTTTCCCAAACTGCCCATATAAGGGTCAGAGCCATCATAAAGGTTAGTATACCAATAAGTGCTTTAATTACGATTGATTCCAGGACAGGACAGGCATACTCGTCAGTCTTGAATATTGATAACCAATCCAAAGAAAGTGTAATGATTGGAATTAGTTCGATTGAGAAAGGGGCAAGCAGCTTAAATAATGTCTTGCCAGATCAATATTCGGATTGGGCAAGCCTTGGTAAGAAAGATTCAAAAAACATTGCAGTTGGTGTCTACTATGATTCCGACAATTGGATGAGAAAAGACTTAATGGATCCATTGTATATCGTGGAAGCAAACGATACCGTAATAGGTATTGTCGACAAAGAAGCAACCAGTTCGTTGGAATTTGTGATAAAGCACGGAAACTCATTTGAAAATAACATAGATTTTCAATATGTGATTCATTGGACCATCAGGTTGGCTGAGGAATAAGAATAGGAAAGGAAAACAAATGTCAAAGGGAAAGATTTATATAATATTAACATTAGTTATTCATTGTTTTATGAGTAATACTGTATTTGCCAGTGCTGCGACAACTACGGTGAACGGATATATTAGTGCAAGCTGTATTAATGTATCTGCACCAGCAAAAGTCATATTTAGCATTGATCCAAATGCAGAGAAAAGCAATCAGTTTATAAGTCCGATCATTGTGATAGAAAACCATTCGAATGCTCCGGTGAAGGTTAAAATTGAGAGTGGAGTACAGAATTTCAAGCAGACGGATAATAGTAGCTGGAAACCTACCGATGTGTTACCGAATGAGTATCGTTGGGAGCTTCTTGGAACCAAGGACTCAGAACGTTATCTGGCTTTGGGGATGAAAGTAGTCCATGGAAGCTGGCGGAAGCTGATTCGTGAAGAACCACTGTATGTAAAGGAACAGAATGGGAGCATGGATAGTGTATTATTTGGTGAGCTGAATGGTAACTCATCAGCTCAAATGGTACTTGTATGTAATTACGGCTTTTCCTTTAGTGAAAAGAAGGAATGTGACTATAAGATTGTATGGTCATTTAGCCTAGCAGATTAATTTAATGAAAGGAAACTAACGAAATGAAGGAATACCAAGAGGATTTGCTCAATCAAGATATCGAGATCGAGGATAGCAATATGGAAATAAGAAATGAAACACAGAATAGGGAAAGGAATTTGCTGGATCACAAATGCAAAAAGCCTTTCCTTTTTATTTTATTCGGTATTATTTTACTAGTGTGCTTAAGCGCAGTAATTATAGTGGGTGAGAATGACACACCAAATAAAACTGGAGTAGTTTCGGAACAGAGCGTGAATATCAAGGAGGACAATCCGATCATTCAAAGTTCAGAAAGTTCAGAAGCAATTCAAGAGGGTGAACTAATCACGCATAATAGTGAGGAACAGGAGAGACTGAATGCCCTTGCAGAGGAGAGCAGGGTTTATTGTATTATCAGTAGCTCACCATATTTTCAAGATGTTAATAGCAAAGGTTCGTTATCCATTAGCAACCCAAAAGAGAGTAAGTATTATACTCAGGTTGTAATAAAGACGGAGGATGATATAGAAATGTATGTTTCACCGTTACTGGCTCCGGATGAGAAGATCGAAGCGGACTATCTTACAAATAAGAACGTTCAAAGTGGCAGCTATCATTGTAATGCTTATTTTAATTATTATGCAAGCACGGATAGTTCATCATATCTTGGTTCTATGTGTGCTGAAATTAATGTTGTAATTGATTAACCTAGGGAGGATTTTATTATGAGTTTAAGAAAGAATAAGAAGAATTTAGGAGTTTTATTAGCAGCTATGGTCGTTACAAATATGATTTTGGGAGGACCTGGTATCGCCTATGCAGCTGGAACGACGGCAACTACTACAGTGAATGGATCAATTTCGGCATCTATTATCAGTGTTAGTGTACCTGCAACACTTGCATTTACCATTGACCCCAACAATCCTAACGGAGATCAGGCAAGTAAGGCAGTCATTCAGAGCAATACGAATGCACCGATTGAGATTTCTATTAATGGAGGTGGGAATAGTTTTAAACAGTCCGCAAGCAGTTCTTGGAAACCTACTGATTATTTTCCAGAGGAGTTAAACTGGGAAAAACTTGGTCGATCAGAATCAGAAAATTCACTGGCACTTGGACTGCTGGTGTGCAATACGGCTCAGTGGAGAGCATTAACATTGACAGATACTCTATGGGTAAAAGAGCTTGCTGGAATGACAGGTTCTGCTGTGATTGGTGAGCTAGATCCTAACATGTCAGCAGAGATTACGTTCCAGACATATCATGGTAATGCTTTTTCTGAAGCGAAGGTCTGTGCTTATAATGTTATTTGGTCATTTTCTTTAGCTGACTAAATGGAGATAGGGTTATAGAAAGAGTAACCGTTGTTAAATCTTTATATCAGATAAACTTCCTATGTTTATTTTTAGGCGTATGAATAAGGACGGGTGAAAGGAAACAATCGTCGTTCGTAATGTACTTTTCGCTAAGTTTGTCGCTGTATCGGATTTAATAACCATAAAAGCCGTCGGTTCATCCACGGCTTTTACTATACCTAATCAAATTTATATGATCCGTAAAAGAGGAAAGGAGGTAGCATGATCAAGGTAAGATTACTCGAGAAGGTTCCGCATTAACGTGGTATCATACTTATTTATAACATAATAACACATTAGATTTAATGTAGGAGACATGAGTCCAAGACCATATCTCCTGATTTTTTTACCCAGAAGGAGGTAGCTATGTTAAACATAGTAAAAATAAGCACTACTCCGTTACAAAATGGAGAATGTGGAGTAGAGATTGTAATCACCATCGGAACGGAACAGCCAAAAAAAGTAAAGCCGAAGGCACCAATTTATGCAGAAACAATTGAAGAATTGGCAGAAATATGGATGGAAGCGGATGAAAGAAACTATGACAACGATGAGGATGAAGGAATCCTCTATGACAATCTAGATTAGGAGAGATTATATGATGAATTATGAGATTTTTAAGGAAGTAGTAGCAGAGAAATTTATGGATTATTTACCAGAACAGTTTAAAGACATGAAGCTTGATGTTCACCCAGTCGAAAAAGTAAATATGTCAATGGATGCAATCAATCTAATAGGAGATAGAGCAGGTGTGTTTCCAACAATTTATATTAACGATATGTATGACCACTATAAATCGACGGATGATCTTCAGGAAGTATTACAATCTGCAGCAGAGAGAATGGAACGTGCTATGAAAGAGGCACCAGAGATTATTCCGGCTCTTGATATGATGAATGCAAAGGACAATATTGTATTTCAATTAATTAATACAGAACAGAACAAGGCTATGATCTTAGATACACCAAATAGACAGTTCCAGGATCTATCAGTGATTTACAGATGGGTAGTAAAATCCGACATGGATGGTATTCAGAGTACAGTGGTTCGCAATTCATTAGCAGAAAGACTTGGCTTGTCAGAAGAGATGATGTTTAAGCTTGCGGTAGAGAATACCAGACGTATTTTCCCACCGACAGTAAAGAGTATGAATGATGTAATTAGAGATATGTTTATGAAAGATGGTATGCCTGCTGAAATTGCAGACATGATGATCGGAGAAATGCCTCCAGATCAGACCATGTGGGTAATTAGTAATGACAGAGGTATCAATGGTGCAATCTCTATGCTTTATGAGGATCAGCTTCACAAACTTGCGGAACAGCTAGAAACAGACCTTTATATTATGCCTTCATCTGTGCACGAAGTAATTGCTGTGTCTTCGTCGATGGGAGATCCTAATCATTTAGCACAGATGGTATCTGAAATCAATATGGATCAGGTGTCATTAGATGAGAGATTATCCAATCAGGTATATCATTACGATAAAGACTTAAGAAAGCTAAGCCTTGCAACAGATACTCCAAATAAACGACTAGATGGTATTGTTGCTGAACCAAAGTTAATTTACGATGCAAAGGAACAGTCCAGATAGGAGGCAGCTATGGAACAGGAGATGACAATGAAGGGATTGGTGGCTCTTGTAAATAGCCAGGAAGGTGAGTTTAGAATCAATATTGAGTTCGGAAAGGAGCGTGAGGAGGATGGAAGTAAGCAGAGAGAATGCAAAGATTCCACGAACGAATCCTTACGAACTTGAGGTGGTGTCAATTCGGCTTGTAAAGGATGCTCCGATATGTTCGGGGCATCCAATTACAAAGCCGGAGGATGCAGTAAAGTTAGTTGGCGGATATCTATGCGAAATGGATCGTGAAGTCTTATGTGTAATCAATCTAAAAACAGATGGAACACCAATTAATTGCAACATTGTTAGTATTGGTGCAATTGATGAAACAATAGCACATCCACGAGAGATATTTAAGAGTAGTATTCTTTGTAATGCATCAAGATTTATACTCGTTCACAATCATCCAAGTGGTAATCTAGAGCCATCAAAAGCAGATGTAAGGCTTACTGATAGAATGATAAAGGTTGGAGATTTAATGGGGATTCCGTTAATCGATCATGTTATTGTTACAGGAGATAACAGTAAGTACTTTAGTCTTCGGGCAAGAGAAATGATAAACAATCCAGCAATACCATTACAGAGCAATTACAGAGAGCTCAATTTTGAATCTCAATTAGTTGCTGAAAAGGGAAAGAGCAGGTGAGAAAAATAGAACAGGAACGTTTTACGGAAGAAGAACTTGCCATAGCAAAAAGTGTTGATCTTGTATCTGTGGCACAAAGTCTGGGATATACGCCCAAAAGAGTAGGAAAATACTACTCATTAAAGGAAATGGATTCTATCCGCATTTATGATAGAACTCATTGGTATCGCTGGAGCAGACAATTTGAGAAGGGCGAAAATGGCGGTTCACAGATAGATTTCTTAAGAGTATTTGCGGGTATGGAGGTAAAGACAGCAGTGTTTTGGTTACTAGAGTATTCAGGTTATCAGCGAATTTCAACTGTTATAACAGCAACTGCACTGAAGCATCAGGTGGAAGTAAAAGAAAAGGAAAGAAAATCATTTCAGTTACCAGTAGCTTCCCATGATAATTCTTACTTGTATTCCTATCTCAATCAGGAACGGGGAATCAGCAAGGCAGTTATTGATTATTTTGTCAGTCAGAAGTTGATTTATGAAAGTAGACATTATCATAATATCGTATTTCTGGGAAATGACAAAGAGGGTAACACACGATTTGCAAGTATGCGAGGAGTTTTTGACAAAGAGGGCAAACCTTTCAAATGTGATGTGGCAGGAAATGATAAGCGATATGGATTTAATATTAGTCATGAAGACAGTACAGAGGTAGTTGTATTTGAAGCGGCAATTGATTTGATGAGCTATGTAGATCTTACAGGTGATTATGAAAGTAATATGATTGCACTTGGTATGTTAGCGGATGCCCCACTAGCAACATTTTTAACAGAACATCCACAGATTAAGTCTATTCGGTTTTGCCTTGATAATGATGAGCCAGGTAGATTAGCTACAGAAGAGCTGATGGAAAAGTATTACGAAGCAGGGTTTGAAGTAGAGAGTTTTCCACCACCGGTAGGATATAAGGATTTTAATGAGTGGTTAGTAGCAATAAGAGGTAAAGCACTAGAGCTGGCTACAAAAACCGTAGCCAAAATAATGTGATGGCTATACAAGGTTAAGCCAGAATGAAAATATGGCTATAGAAAGTGTACCCACGAAGAAATATATATCAAAATAGCTGGTAGAAACAACTGCTTTTGGCTTCAAAAAGAAGAGCCATTAATAGAGTTTGGCTATAGAATGTAGAGCCAGTATGCGATATTGGCTACAAATAGTGTAGCCATAAGTAATATAAAAGGGGTTTCAGGGGATTTCCCCCCTGACAAGGTGCGATAGGACGGAGACATCTCTATTGCGTAACTTGCCGTGCTCTGGGAAGTTTCTTAGCACGTGGACCATGATAACGTTGTACAAAATACAGATAAGGAGGTGTACCATAGGCAATGGAAAAAGAAGTGAAACTGTTTACAGAACCGGAAGAATTACTGAGCTGGTTAGCTGATAACGACATCCTGATGAACTTGTCAAAGGAAGATGCACAGATACTTCTTAATTATATGGAAGGTCATGATTATGCAATTGGAATACAAGAAGACCACATGATAAGAAAAGACCTATCAGAAGAAGATGGAGAGGTAGTGGAATACACAATTGATGAAGTGATTGATTTAGTATGTGAATGGAATTATGAATTACTTCGTGAGGCAGACGCAAAAAGACATAATCCAAAGGATTTTAAAGAATTCACGAACGAACAGGACCGTTATGAATCCTTAAAAAAAGACGAAATTAGTCTTGATCGAATGTTTGATAGAACGATTTACGCTAAGGAGATTGGAGAACTAGCAGCAAAATTGGCGGATGAGTTCATTCGTAATTTAAACCAATCAAAGGATGTAGAGAAAAGTGTTGCCGCAGTATCTGAGGAAGTCCATCGGTACAGTACAGATAAAAGAGGAAGGTGATTGGCTTGGCAGATCGAATTCATTGTGTAAGAAAAACACTACGCTTGATGCCAGAGGAAGCAAAGATGCTTGCGAATAAAGCACAGGTAGCGAACATGAAGGAAGCAGAATACCTAAGATTACTCATCAGCCAAAAACCGAATGATTATCCTGAAATCAGAAGATTACTGAAGGACCTAATCAATGAGATCAATCATATTGGAACTAATATTAACCAGATTGTTCATAATAATAATTCTGCACTATATATGAC
>JAEYWQ010000366.1 GCA_023428885.1 Bacillota bacterium | reverse complement strand
TGAGGTATGAGTATTTGATTGTTTGTCGTGATTCAATTATACCATAAATCAGTGAGGGGTTGTTTTGTTTTCTTATAAAAAATATCCCGCATTTATGCGGGTTCTGGCGTTTCACAAACGCCTAATAAATGATAAGTTAAGGGGGATGATTATTTTGGCATTGAAGAAAATTGAATCTAAACCAGAAGTCGTTCAGATATCAGCATCTGAGAAGGCTGAGTTAGAGGCAAAAAGAAAAGTAAGCAGAGGGAAGCAGCCAGTTGCATATCTGACGCGTGGGGCAAATCTTCGTTGTAATATGGGATCGCATGCAAGAAAAATAAATCTACTGGAGGGACATGGGTTAGAGTTTTTAAAGATGGATGATCAGTATTATCCTCATCCTCTCCTAGCAGAGAGTGAGATCGTTCTAGAGGAAAATATATGTTACTTTGGAATCTGTAATTCTTCAACTCCACCCCCAGATGCACCTACCATTTGCTTAAAACCAGAACAGACAGCACAGTCCAATCAGACAGCGAAACAAGGAACGTCAGATCCTCTTGAAGGTAAGAAATGCATTCCTAAGATATTAGGTGGCTGGCTTGATACAAAAGATGATGTAGTTCTTGATGTAAAGGGAACGGATCAGAAGGTTCTACTTATGACATCGTGTTTGGTATGTGCAAATATGGGCTTAATTGAGCCTGAAGATGATGGAATGGGATATCATGGAGATTTAGATCAGTAGAATTAGAGAGGTTACTTATATGGCAGTGGTATATTTGGAATCGTTAGATTTACAAGGGTTTTCTACTGAGATACGGATCATGAATTATAAATTGGAGAATCATCCAGGAAAACATCCTATTGCAACAATTACTGCAGAATGTAAAGAGCAAATGGATTGGAATTCATTCAGTAAAGACCTACCAACGCAAGAGATAAGAATAATCGAACGGCATCATAATAGCATATTGTTCTCTGGACTTATTGAGGAAGTCTCATTAATAGGGAATGGATTGGATTATTATTGTTACGAGATTGTACTTGTTGGCTTAAGTGATTACTTGGATAAAAAGAAAAAGTGTCGCTCTTTTCAAAACGTAAGCATGACTTATCAGGATATCATATCTTACCTAGCGAATGAAAATCGGTGTTCAGTTAAGTTTCAATTAACCAAGGATACTGCCATTCATATTCCAGTTATTCAATACGAAGAGACAGACTGGCAGTTTATCAAGCGTATGGCTAGTAATGTGCAAGCAGAAGTATTAGTCAATGAAACAGCACGTGGTCTAGAACTAATTATTAAGAATGAGTTTACAAATGTCGTAGACCAATACTTAAAAAAGCGGTATACTATGGGTTTTTCCAATAAATATTATGAATTACAGCAGGGGAATCCAGGTCTTAACAGAGAGAATTTTACATATGTACAAATTGAAAGTACGAACAATTATTCTATGGGTGATTGCATCGCAGTTACAGGGAAAACGTATATTATCAGTGAAAAACAGACTTATATAAGCGGCGATATTGTGACCTATAATTATTTACTGGCACAAAGGGAATATTTACATAATAATACTTATTATAACCCACTATTTACAGGAGTGTCTATTCGAGGGAAGGTAGTAAAGACACAAAACGAGACCGTAGAAATTGATCTAGAGCTTAGGGATGAGGTAAAGACTGACAAGCATTATGCTTATCAATGGGTCCCTGAATCAGGAAATATGATGTATTGTATGCCAAAAGTGGAGACTACAGTAACACTCTATTTTTCATCTTCCGATGAAAAAAGTGCGATGGCAACAAGATGTATTCGGCTCAATGGGAATCAGGCTGATGTGTTTGATTCCGATGTAAAGAGCTTTGCTACAGAGCATGATAAGATGATGTGTATTGCTGAAAATGTGGTACATTTTATCACGGAACTCGAAGATTGTAATGTTGCACAGCTTTCCATGCTAGATGACTTTGGAGTCTTTTTATATAGTCTGAAAAAGATAACAATTAAATCTAGTATAGGTGTAGGGTTTGAAGCAGATGTCATTGCAATCAGTACAGTCAAACAAATCTTGATGATGCAATCAGCTACAGCAAATGGAACGGAAGGAGCTTATTTGTTACAGGCTGTAGCAAATCATATGGGGGCAAAACTGATTCGTTTTGCATTTACGACTATTGATTCTTATGCAATGATCTTGGATGCGCCTGCTGAAGCAGAGAAGAAATTTGAGTGGGGGAAATGGTTTGGTAATTTAGGATTAGGTTTGGCGGTTGTATTAGCGATTACAGCAGCAGTAGCAGTAACCGCTGTAACTCTAGGTGCAGCTGGTCCAGTGATCGTTGGTGCAGTAGTTGGTGCAGCCTCTGCTGGTGTATTTTCTGTTGCATGGATGTCAGGAGAAGATTTAATCAGCGGAAATGTACGTGATACAGGCGAATTCTTAAGAGATGTTGCAATCGATACCTTTGTAGGAGGAGTAACAGGAGCGATTGGTGGTGGGATTGCAAGCTTTACCCCCGTAAAAAAGTTCTTAGTAGAACAAGCAGCCTCTTCGGCAGGTACCATATTTAAAAATGTGTTAACAGGAAAAGATTTTTATGATGGGTTATTGTTTAATTTTGGATTTTCCTGTGGAATGAAGGGGCTTGGTAAGTTTGGAGGAATGGTGTCAAAAAAGGTTAAGAATACAAATGCCTTCAAAAATGTTTCTCAAAAGATAACACAGTCAAGCCAGTTTAAGAATATTTCAGGAAAATTTAAAGGTATTGATAACAAGCTGAATAAGAAAAAACTAGCGAAAAGAATTGATGATACAATGGAATTGGCGGATTTCGACAAGCAACAAAGCAAATTAATAAATGGTAAAACGGATGATCTTGCGAAACAGTCAGAAAAACTAAAGAACCAGCAGGCTGTTATGAAGGAACTGAATAACTTAAAAAAGGCAGCTATAAGTGACGGTGACAAAAAGGGAGCAGGATTATTCAAAAATAAATTAAATAACATGAAACTCAATGTCGCAAAGACCACAAACCAAATCAATTCTATTAATACTTCAATCGCACAACGTAGTCAGAATATAGTTAACGCAAAAAAACTTGCAGAGGGTGTACTTGACTATAGCATTGATAATAAGTCGGTATTCAGAAAAGCTATTTATAAGGCCTTACCTGGAACTGTAGTTTATCATATTCCGAAAGATGTTGCAAAAAAAGCAACGAAAAAAGTAGAAAAAGATATTACAAAAAATGCAACTGAATATATTCCAAAAGGGATAAGTGGTAATAGCGGTAATCATAAGACGATTGATGTGAATGCAGTTGCTGATCAAGTTTTCTAAAGGGGGGAAGGAAATGTACGCAATAGTAATGTGGGTTGTACATACAGTATTAAGTATTATTCCACAGTCAAGTAAAATAAGGCATGGTAATAAAGTTACAAATCAAGATGATCGACTTATAGAATATGAGGGAGCGATAGTAGTTGTGCTGAAGATGGTTCAAAAATGTATGCTATGGTTTTCACCTTTTCTTGTGATAGTATTTATAGTACAAAAATCGATTAAACTAAGTGATATGGAAAAAAAAGCTAGCAGTTTGGTATATATTATTTATGTGATTATGTTAATCATAATTACATTATATAGTCGAAAGTATGGAAATACATATTTTATCTTTCGAGAATCAGAAGTTGTCTGGTGTTATGGCTATGGAAAAAGGGTGGTTCCATATGAAGAAATTAAACAACAAATGAAAAAAAGATATTTTAAGATTAACAATAGTCATATCATTCCAGTCAAACATACTAGTATCAGAATTAAAAGTGAGCAAGCATCTGGGGTAGAGGCTGGAATGAAAAAGCTGAAAAATTGGGGAATTCCAGTACCGAATCCAACAGAATTACAAGAAAAGCGGTTTCAGCAAATTAATGTTCTGAAATTGTGTGTTGCTTTTTCAATAATGGGCTGGTTCGTTGGGATTGGCTTCAATTTATATTGTGGTAAGGAACTAAACAGTGGACAGGAGGTTATGAATTGGTTACTACCAGGCTTTGCAGTAGTATGTTATATTACATTTTTAGTATTAAATCAGATATTCACAGTAAAAACAAAATTGAAGTAACCAGCAGCTATAAGTGGCAATGACAAAAAGGAGCAGGTTGATAATAAGAAGGTATTCAGAAAAGCTATTTATAGGGTATTACCTGGAACTGTCGTTTATCAGATTCCGAAAGATGTTGCCCAAAAAGCAAAGACTAAACCGGAAAAAGATATTGCTAAAAATGCGAAGGAAGATATTACAGAAGAGATAAATGGTAGTAGCGGTAATCAG